>JAKJFK010000107.1 GCA_022704925.1 candidate division TA06 bacterium
TTGCGGCGGCTGGTGGTCCCCTTTCCGGTCTTCGCCCCGCCCCCGGTCTGCCGTCTCTGCGGGGAGTGCGTCCGGATCTGCCCGGTCCGGCCCAGGGCGGTCGAGCTCGCCGGCGGCCGCCCGGTCCTGCACCGCGCCCGCTGCATCCAGTGTTACTGCTGCCACGAAATGTGCCCGGCCCGGGCCATCAGCCTGTCGCGCCTGCCGCTGCGCCGGATCTGGCTCGGGCTCAAGAAAGGTTGAGAGGCCGGGGAAAAGGTCAGAAGAGAAGCTTGACGGCCGCGGCGGCCGTGAGCAGCTGGACGATTCGGTTGAAGGGCCGCTCCGGGATGACCCGCAGCAGCAGGATTCCCGCCAGCGCGCCCGCGCCGACCAGGGGAAAGAGCATCAGGTTGAAACGCAGCGAATCCGGGTTGATCAGCCCCAGGCTGACGCTGAACGGGACCTTGAACCAGTTGAGGATCATGTAGTACCAGGCGCCGGTTCCCACGAACTCGTTCTTGGGCAGGCGCAGGGAGAGGAAGTAGACGGCCAGGATCGAGCTGGCGGCGTTGGCCAGCATGGTGGTGACCCCGGCCAGGATGCCGATGACCGCGCTGAAGAGCCAGTGGGTCGGTATCGGGGCGTCGGGCCGCCGGCTGCGCCAGAGATGGACGGCCAGCATGGCCAGTACGATCAGGCCGATCAGCGGCTTGAGCTGGCGGTCATCGATTCGCCCCATCAGCCGGTAGCCGAGCACCACGCCGGCCGCCGCCCAGGGGGCCAGGCGGAGCAGGTGCTTCCAGACCGCCTGGCGGTGGTAGTAGGCGACCGCGAAGATGTCGGCGAAGATGAGCATCGGCAGCACGATGCCGGTGGAGGTCTTGGCCCCGAGGATGTCGGCCATCAGCGGGATGGCCAGCATGCCCAGGCCGGGCAGGCCGGTCTTGGAGATTCCGAACATCAGGGCGGCCAGCCCGGCCGTTATCCAGCCGGCGGCGGAGATCTCGATCATGTTTGTCTCCCGGTGCGGGATGCCATATAATGGAAGCAATAATTCTAACACCGTTGTCCCGGCCGGTCAAACCCCGGATTTTGATTATTTTAATAACGATTATAATTATAATTTAAGAAACCGTGGACCGTTCCCTGGTGCTCCTGGCCGACATCCACGCCAACCTCGAGGCGCTGCACGCGGTGTTGCGCGCCACCGAAGCGGAGGCGGCCGATTATTTCTGCCTGGGCGACGCGGTCGGGTACGGGGCCAATCCGGCCGAGTGCCTGAAATTGCTGCGCGATTCGGGCGTGCCGCTGGTGGCCGGCAACCATGACCGGGCGGTACGGCACCCGGGCCTGACTTCGATCTTCACCCCGGAGGCGCGCCAGGCCGTCTTCTGGACGATCGAGCACCTCTTTCCGGCCGACCGGGATCAGCTGGACGGGCTTCCCGGCACCGTCGCCCGGGATGGCCTCCGTTTCGTTCACGCCGGGCCGCTGGAGCCGGAGACCTGGCCCTACCTGGTTGAGGAAGCGGAGCTGACCGCGAACCTGCGGGCGCTGGCGCCGGGCGAAATCTGCTTCTTTGGCCATACCCACCGGCCCGGCCTCTACGAGTGGCGGGCCGGCCGGTTTGCCGCCCGTTCCCTGGAGGGAACGGTCCGGCTGGACCCGGGGGCCAGCTACCTGGTCAATCCGGGCAGCGTCGGTCAGCCGCGCGACGGCGATCCCCGGGCCGCTTACCTGGTCTTCGATCCGGCGGCGCGCACGGTGCGCCTCGAGCGGGTCAGTTATGACGTGGCCGCCGCCCAGGAGAAGATCCTCCGGGCCGGGCTGCCGGAAGCGCTGGCCCGGCGGCTGGCGTTTGGTTATTAGCGGGCGGGGAGGGGAGGGCAAATGGGCGGCGGTTTCTTCCAGGGCATCATTCTGGCGGGCCTGCTGCTGGTCATGGGGATCCAGGGCTGGTACCTGGTCAGCCTGAAACTCGAGGGCGAGATCGGCTGGTGGCGTTTCGCGGCCGTACTCGTCTCCTTCGCGCCGGGCATACTGGTGGCGGCTCTCAGCCTGCCGGGCGGCGGCGGGGAGACCATTTCTTCCCTGCCCTGGCCGGTCAACCTGGCCGCGCTCTTCCTGCCGCTGATCTGCCTGGGAATATTCCGGTCGCTGGAGAATCGTTACGGTCTGCGGCGCGAGGCGGAATGGTGCCTGAGGGAGATCGGGGTCTGGAAGGCCACCCTGCTCAAGGATCCCGGCCACGTCGGCGCCCTGGTGATGCTGGGCGACCTCTATCTCCGTCTCGGCGAGCGGGAGAAGGCGGCCGAGTATTACCACCAGGCCCTCGAATTAAAACCGCAGGACCCGGCCATTCAGAAGAAGATCGAATTCCTGGAGAAGAAGATGGAGCTGGTGCCCGCCTTCACCCGGGAAGACCTGGGCGTGGTCGGGAAGGAACTGAAGCGCCTGCCGCTTTACCTGCTGGGCGCAACCGGGGCCGTCCTGCTGATCATTCTTTTCGTCTTCCTGCTCAGCGTCCTGCCGCCGGCAGCCGTCTTCGTCCTGGTCGTCCTGGTTCCGATCATCCTGCTCGGCGTCTGGCTGCTCCGCTCCTGACCCGGCCGATTCATCCGGCCGTCCGCCGCACCGCCTTCAGCCTCTCCTCGCGGGTCAGTTCGTGCGTCTGCCGGATGAGCGTCTCCATCTCCGGGCTCAATTCGACCTTCCGGCGCGACATGGCCAGGCGCGCGGTCTCCAGCTGGGCGTTCAGGCTGTACTTCAGGAACTTGCCCTCGATGAACCAGCAGAAGGAGGGGACATATTTGGGCGGCAGGCTGCCGCTGCCGACCACGTTGCACATTACCCCCAGCACGGTGCCGGTGTTGAGCAGGGTGCCGATGCCGGTCTTGGTGTGGTCGCCGATGAAGGAGCCGACCTTGGTGCTGCCGGTGTCGACCGGCTTGCCCTGCAGGTAAACGGTTACGCTGCCGTAGTCGTTCTTCAGGTCACTGTTGGTCGTGAAGGCGCCCAGGTTGACCCATTCCCCCACGAAGGCGTGGCCGAGGAAGCCGTCATGATACTTGTTGGAGTATCCCTGGATGATGCTCTCCTCGACCTCGCCGCCCACCCGGCAGACCGGGCCGATCGAGGTGCCTTCCCGGATCTTGGCCGACCCGGTGATCAGGGTGCCGGGCCCGATGTAGCAGGGACCCTCCAGGCGCGAAAACGGAAAGATTTCGGCCCCGGCGTCGATGGTGACCGGGCCGTGTTCGGTATCCAGGACCACGCCCGGGTGCACCCGGGCCCCGGCGGCCAGGTAGACCCGGCCGGGATCCCCGAAGATGACCGACTGGGGGTGGAACTCGCCTTCGAGGCCGCTCTTTCCCGCGAGCTGGAAATCGGTCCGGATGGCGTCGGGATTGTGGTTGATCAGGTCCCAGGGGTGGCGGATCAGCTTGAGCTCGACCTCCCGGCGCGGGAGTTTTTCGACGGCCGCCGCCAGGAAGCCGTTCCAGGTCTGGGCCGGAAGCGCGGCGGCCGTCTCCGGCCGCAGCCGGAGATAAGCCAGGTCGCCGCCGGCGAAGGCGGCCTCCTCCGGGCCGGTTGCCGGGATGCCGGGCGGTTCCGCCAGCCAGCGGCCGTTGACCAGGAGCATCGGCTCGGGGCCGGCCTGGAAGGGAGCGTCGGTTTCGATGGTCCCGGCGCCGGGATGCTCCCGGCGCCAGAGGGCGGCCAGCCCGGGCCGGAGCGCCGCGGCCGGGAGCCCGGCTCCGAAGTGGCGCCTGATCTTCTCGTAGAGCGTGGTCGCCCCGCAGCGCAGGCCGAAGACCGGCCGCAGGTAGGTCAGCGGGTAAAGGGCCTGGAAACCGTCATCCTCGAAGATGATGGTCCTCATTTCCGTCTCCTTTTCTTTGAGGCGGCCGGTCCGATGGCGTTTCCCGGCCGCCGGCTGGCGATTTCGTAGGCGTCTCCGGCGATGCGCAGCTCTTCGTTGGTCGGGATGATGTAGACCCGGATCGGCGCGCCCGGCGCGCTGATCTCCCCCTCGACCGCCCGGGTCAGCCGGTTGCGCTTTTCGTCCAGCCGGATGCCCAGACCCTCGAGTCCCTGCAGGGTGAGGGTCCGGATGAGCGGGTTGTTTTCGCCGATGCCGCCGGTGAAGATGATCGCGTCGGTCCGGCCCAGCACGGCCAGGTAGGCGCCCAGGTACTTGCGCAGCCGGTAGCAGAAGATGTCGATGGCCAGGGCGGCCCGCGGATCGCCCCCTTCCCGCAGGGCGACCAGGTTGCGCATGTCGTTGCTCTGGCCCGACAGCCCGAGCAGGCCGCTCTGCTTGTTCAGGATGTTATTGATTTCCTTGGGGTTGTAACCCTTGTCGGCCAGGTAAAAGATGATGGCCGGGTCCAGGTCGCCGGAACGGGTTCCCATGACCAGCCCCTCCAGGGGCGTCAGGCCCATGCTGGTGTCGACCGACCGGCCCTGTTCGATGGCCGTGATGCTGCAGCCGTTGCCCAGGTGGCAGGTGATCAGGTTCAGTTCCGTTTTGTCCCTTTTCAGGATTTCGGCCAGGCGCCTGGCCACGTAGCGGTGCGAGGTGCCGTGGAAGCCGTAGCGTTTGATCCGGTACCGGTGGTAGAAATGGTGGGGGATGGCGTAAAGGGCCGCCTTGTCGGGTATGGTGGTGTGAAAGGCGGTGTCGAAGCTGGCGGTCTGCACGGCCCCGGGCAGGAACTTGCGGGCGGCCCGGATGCCCATCAGGTTGGGCGGGTTGTGCAGGGGGGCCAGGTCGGCGTACTTGCGGATCTTGGCCATTACCCGCGGGGTGATCAGGACCGAGCCGGTGAACTCCTCGCCTCCGTGTACCACCCGGTGGCCGACGGCGGCTATTTCGTTCCGGGAGGCCACCACCCCGGTCTCCGGATCGGTGATGCTTCGGATGATCAGGTTGAGGCCGGCTTCGTGGTCCGGGACCCGCGTTTTGATCTCAACTTCGCCGCGGCCGCTCTTCTGCCGGAAGGGAGAAATCTCCTCCCCGATCTTCTCGAGCAGGCCCCGGGCGATCACCTCGGACCGGGGCATCTCGAAGAGCTGGTACTTGATCGAGGAACTCCCGGAGTTGATAACCAGTACCTTCATCCGGCCGGCTCCTGCGCCTGGACCGCCACGATGGCGGCAATGCCCACGATGTCGGCGCTGGTCGCTCCCCGGGAGAGGTCGCTCACCGGCCGCGCGCAGCCCTGCAGGAGCGGCCCGTAGGCGCTGGCGCCGGCCAGGTACTGGGTCAGCTTGTAGGCGATGTTGCCGGCGTTCAGGTCCGGGAAGACCAGCACGTTGGCGCGGCCGGCCACCGGGCCCGGCTCCTTGAGTTTCTTGGCGGCCACCCGCGGCACCAGGGCGGTGTCGGCCTGCAGCTCGCCGTCGATCAGGAGGGACGGGTCCTTCCGCCGGGCCGCCTCGACCGCCTGGATGACGCGGTCCACCATCGGGTGGGCGGCGCTTCCCTTGGAAGAGAAGGAGAGCAGCGCGACCCGCGGTTCCACTCCCAGCAGCTTCCGGGCCGTCCGGCCCGAGGCCACGGCGATATCGGCCAGCTGATCGGGTGTGGGGTCGACATTAACGCCGGCGTCGGCGTAAACCAGGACCCGGTCCTTTTCGCCCAGGAAATCAGGCAGGAGCATCAGGAAGCAGCTGGAGAGGGTTGAGATGCCGGGAGCGGTGCCGATGGTGGTCAGCGTGGCCTGGATGATGGTGGCGGTGGGATGCTCGGCCCCGGCCACCAGCCCGTCGGCCTCGCCCTCCTTGACCAGCAGCGAGCCGAAGGCTAGGTTCTTGGCCACCAGCTTGCGGGCCACCTCCCTGGCCAGCGGCCGCTTGGCCAGGTAGGAATCCACGTACCGTTCCAGACCCGGATCCGATTTCGGTTCCCGGATTTCCAGCCGGCCGGCCGGGTCGGCCAGTCCGGCCGCGGCGGCCGTTTCGGCTATCTTGCGACGGTCGCCGACCAGCACCGGCACCGCGATTCCTTCCCGGTCCAGTTCCAGGGCGGCGGCCAGGATCCGTTCGTCCCCGGCCTCCGGAAAGACGATCCGCCGGGGCGAACGGCGGGCCTTCTCCTTGAAATCTTCGACCAGGTTC
>JAKJFK010000108.1 GCA_022704925.1 candidate division TA06 bacterium
GCGATAGGCGTCCCGCCGGTCAACGGGCAGGTTGTTGACGATGATCTCGTCGGAGGCCGGGTCGAGGACGGTATTCAAACGGGGGTGCCTGAGGATGAAGAGGGCCGCCTCGAACCTCTTTTGAGCGGCGGTCCGCGCTGCCAGGAAGGGGGCTAGGGCCGCCTTGAACTCCGGGTCACTGCGGGAAAGGATCAGCCCGATTTCTGCCGCGGCCCCGGAATCCTCGAGGAGGAGCGCCCTCAGGAAGGTGGTGAGGCGGAGCTGTCTCCGTATCCGCGAGGTAAAGAGTTCTTCGCGCCGGGCCAGGTTGACCCAGCCGTCGAGCGGGAGCCGGCAGTTGAAAAAGGCCTGGACCTTCCGGTCAAGCAGCCACTCGTTCCCGGGGAAGGGGGTGTAAATGGCATCAATTTCGCTCACGGCCGCCACCTTCCGGAGGGAGTGATTCAGGAACTCCTCCAGGCCGTCGGAAACGAGCAGGCGCAGGTCGGCAAAGCAGTTCCAGGCCGCCGGCTGTTTTCCCGGGTCAATCGTCTTGAGCAGCGAGTCCAGTTCCCCGGCGATCTCTTTCCGGTCGCCGCCGGCCTTGATCCGGGCCGAAAGATGGTAGTACTTTCCGCTCAGGTAGCCCGGCGCGCCGGCGGGAATCTCCGCGGCCGCCTTGAGAATCTCTTCGGGGCAGGGGCCGCCCCGGGCGGCTGATTTCAAGGCGGCGAGCAGCCAGGGCAGTGAGCGGCTTTGGCGGTAACTCTCCGCGGCCGACGCCGCCGCTTCGCCGCCCGGCCGCCGCCAGGCCAGGAGCCAGCGGGAGAAATCTCCGCCCTTGTCCTGGAGGAAGCCCTCCGGCTGAAGTCCGTACAGGAGGGCGAAATCCTGCAGGTTGACCCTTATCTCGGCGGCATCCTCGGAGAGGAGGAGCGCCCGTTCGGCCGCCAGCAGCCGCTCCGTCGGCTCCAGCCGGAATTGGATGTAATTCAGGAGACGCCGGGCCGAGGGATGGACCGGCGTCAAGGTCCCGTCCGCCAGGATGCTTTCCAACTGCAGCCGGGCCTTAAGCAGCCACCCGTCCCTGACCGCGAGCGCCCTGGCCGTCCCCTCGCCGCCGCCCCCGGACCGCTTCCATTCGGCTTCGTATTCCAGGTAAGCCCGGCGGATCAGGCTCCTCCCGACCGCCAGGGCCGCGTAAGCCCGCCAGGGGTGGCCGGGATTACCGGCGATCTCCCGGAAACGCCGCTCCGCCTCGGCGTACCGGCTCCGGTAGAAGCAGGCGGCGGCCCGCTGGTACTCGCGGTCCTGCTTGAGGAGCGGGTTGGTGACGGACCGGTCCAGGTCCGCATCGAAGAGGCGGCCCGGGGCGCTTCCGAAGACCTCGTCCTGCCCTTCGAGCCAGAGGCCCAGTTCCGCTTCCGTGAAGACCTTTTTACGCTCGGCCAGGGTGCGGACGGCCACGGCAAAGGCGTCGGCCAGGTAATTCTGGTAGGAGGCGTAATTCTCGCCTTCGGCCCAGACCCGGAGTTCAACGCTTCCGTCCGTAACCGCTTTGCGGGCGGCCAGCCAGTCGGCCGGATCGGCCGCCGCCTCAACCGGCGCGGCCGGGAGCGTTTCCAGCGGCCGGCGGCCGGTAAGCCCCCGGTAGGCCTCGTAAAGCGCCGAAATACGCCAGGCGGGAGAGATGATTCCCGGGGCATCGGCCGAAAAAGTCCGGTCGTACCCGTAGGGGGAGCCGGCCTCGGAGATGTCTTCGGGCGTGTAAAGGTAATCGGGGAAGAAGGGGCCGCAGGCCGGTGCCCGGGAGGCCGTCAGCCCGAGAACCAGGAGCAGCAGAAGACCCGCCTTCGCGCAAGAAACTTTCATGGGGACTCGGCCTCCTTCAGGTGGCGCCGGATGTTTTCCAGGGCCCGGGAAAGATCGTCGCCGGTCCAGGGCCGCGGATTGAAGAGGTAGATCCGGCGTTTTTCAATGTACTCGGCCGGCGGCCAGGGCTCGTCCAGGGAAAGGCCGACCGCTTGCCGGCAGGCGGCGGCCCGCATGAAGGAACGCCCCGCCAGCCGGCGCCTGACCAGGTAATCATCCCGGCCCATCCGGAATAGCATCGGGACGGCCTCGTCCGCGGGCAGGGAGTCGATCCAGCTTCCCGAGTGGCTCAAGGAGGCCAGCACGGTTATGGAAAGGAAGGTCGGGGGCGGAATCCGCCGTTTCAAGCCCCGGAGCAGTTCCTCCAGGAAGGGCCGGTCCGAAGCCCGGCAGTCAAAATCAACCTGGCCGGCGGATATCCGGGGGTCGGCAAGCGCCCGGGCGATGATCTCGATCGTCTCGGAAAGCTGGCGGGCGTCGGGCGGGGAATCCCGACGGTTCTCGATCCGGAAGACGGCCGTCAGGGGGACGGCCGGTAAAACCAGCAACGGCTGGCGGCGCGGCAGGAAAAGGGTCTGCGAGCCGGCGAAGGTGACGCTCCCGGCGTAAAAGGCCACCCGGACCCGGCCGTCCTTGAGAAAGAGCAGGTTTTCGGGCCGTTCCCAGGCCCAGAGGACCACTTCCGGACCGGGTTCAATACCGGCGGCCGCCCGCCCGAGGCCGGCGAACAGGACCAGCAGAAATAGAAGCAAGACCGCCTTTTTCACCTGTTTTCGACCCTGGTTCCACCCGGGAAACCCTTTAAGAATGAAGATCCAGCCACCGGCAAACTTCTTTTTCATTATTAATGAACGGCACCTTTTTGTCAAGAATTCCGGAAGCGCCGCCCGGCCGGAAAGGAGGCGTCCCCTGGACCGCCGGGGCTCCGCATTTGACAAAAACGGCGGCTGATATTATTCTTTCCGCGGATTCCGCTCAGGCAAAAAGGAGGTGCCATGCCAGTACGTATTCGACTGAGACCGTATCATCCGACTTTTATCGTGGCCCATTATGGGGGCGGCATACCCCAGGAGAGCCGCGCCCGGGCCGGCTTCGAGTCCATCCAGCGCAAAATCCGGGAGAACCCGCTGGAGGAAATTGAAATCGAGATCGTGCGCGGACACGATGATGCCTGCGAGAGCTGCAAGTTCCGCCGGGAAAGCGAAACCGGCTCCATCTGGGGCAAACGGCATACCTGCACGAGCGCCGAGGACCCGCACATGGTCGCCGAGGTGGAACGGATCAACAACAAGGTCTTCGGCTTGCTGGGCCTGGACTACGGCTCGGTGGTCAACCTCGGCACGCTGGTCTTCCGGCTCAGCGAGAAGATCCCGGTGTTGGACGATAACATGCTGGGCGGGCTTGACAAGCAGGAGGCCTACCGAAAGGGGCTCGCGGAACTCCTGGCGCGCCGGGAGCAGGAAACCGGCCGGACCGGGAAGTGAACCGGTCCGTCTTTTTGATAAGGCAAGCGATCATTGGCGATCATTAAAACGACGCTGCGGCTCCCGGCAAGCGCCGGGGCAAACCGAAAATAATACCGGATTGGGAGCTGGCCATGGCCATGGTAAGGATCAAGGACGAACTGGCCCGGAAGCGAGTGCTCCTGGGAATATCCATCTGTTACCCGGTTCCCGGCATTATCGAACTGGTGGGAAGGGATTGGGATTGGATCTGGATCGACGGCCAGCACGGAGAGCATGATTATAATTCCATCCTCGGCTGCGTCCGGGCCTGCGAACTCGTACGGCGGCCATCGGTGGTAAGGGTACCCTCGCATGATTACGGCTTCATCGGGCTGGCCCTGGACACCAACACCTCCGGAATCATGGTTCCCATGGTCAACAACGCGCGCCAGGCCGAATCAATCGTCCAGGCGGCCAAGTTTCCGCCGCTGGGCGAAAGAAGTTACGGGGGCCGCCGACCGGTCGACATGCACGGACGGGCCTATTCACACACGGCCAACGAAGACACCCTGCTGATCGCCCAGATAGAAACCGCGGAAGGGCTGGAGCAGGCCGGGGAAATAGCGGCCGTGCAAGGGGTGGATGCCATTCTCTTTGGGGCCGACGACCTGGCCTTGCGGGCCTCGATGCCCATGGACCAGCCCCGCCATCCGGAAACCTTCCGGAAAGAGATGGAAAAGGTCGCGCAGGCGGCGAAAGAAACCGGCAAGATCGCGGGCGTAGTCACGCCTTCGCCGGATCTTTACCGGCTGGCCGTAGAAATGGGGTTCCGCCTCTGCGTGGGAGTTGGAGAGGTCGGTATCCTGGCCGAGGGTTCTAAAAATGCCCGGGAACGACTCGGGTGATCCCCGGCCGGCGGCCGGGGAATCCACGAAGCCGGCCGGCACCAGGGCCGGGCGAACCATGCGCATAAAGGAGACCAAAAGATGAGATGGCAGGGAAGGCGCCGGAGCAGTAACGTCGAGGACCTGCGCGGTTCGTCGGGTAACCGGGCCCTCCGCGTCGGAGGCGGACTGAGCGGCATCGGCGTACTGATCGCCCTCGCCTACCTCTTCCTGGGCGGCAACCCGGCCGAGGTCGGCCGGATTTTCCAGGGCGCGCCGTCCTACTCGGTGGAATCGGGCCAGGAACTCACCGAGGCGGAGAAGGAAATGGGGGAGTTCGTCTCCACGGTCCTGGCCGACCTCGAGGATGTCTGGCAGAAAGAGTTCCGGCAGATGGGTTTGACTTACGAGGAGCCCGCCCTCGTTCTCTTCTCGGGCGCGGTCGAAACGGCCGCCGGCTATGCCAGCGCCTCGACCGGACCCTTCTACTCCCCGGCGGATTCCAAGGTATACATCGACCTGACCTTCTTCGAGGAGATGCAGCGCCAATTGAACGCGCCCGGTGATTTCGCTCTGGCTTACGTGCTGGCCCACGAGGTCGGCCACCACGTCCAGAACCTGCTGGGCATCAACGAAAAGGTCATGAGCCAGCGCAACCGGATGAGCGAAAAGGAATTCAACCGGCTCCTGGTCCGTCTGGAGCTCCAGGCCGACTTCCTGGCCGGAGTCTGGGCCCACTATGCCAGGCAGATCCCGGATTACCTCGAAGCGACGGATATCGAGGAAGGGCTCAACGCCGCCAGCGCGGTCGGAGACGACCGGATCATGAAGCAGTCACAGGGTTACGTAGTGCCGGACGCCTTTACCCACGGCACCTCCGAACAGCGGGTCCGCTGGTTCCGCAAGGGGCTCGAAACCGGAGATATCAACCAGGGAGACACCTTCGGCGCCGCCCGGCTTTAGCGGCGACCCGATCAATCCGCGGCCGTCCTGGATGGCGTGCAGTTGAAAGAAGCGATGCTGGGAACCAGCCCGGATCAAGGACCGGAGGCGCCTTCCCGTTTTCCAGAAAAAAAATACTGGGGAGGACCGGCGCCGGGATCCGGGGACCCGGCGTCAAAGAAAAAACTTCCCCCGCTGAATCCGAATCATTCAACTCGCCCGGGAGGACATGATGAAAAAAAGAATAAACAAATGGTTGCGGATATCGGTGCTGACCTGCCTGGCCGCGGGCGTGATCGGACTGGGCCGGCCGGCCGCCGCGGCCGCCGGCAATCTCAACCAGAAGACGGAAGGCAGCCGCCGGATCGTGGAGGGAGATTTCTTTCGCATCACCTGGGACGGCCGCCAGGGCGGCCAGATCTCGGAGATACTCCTGCACGACGGCATTGCCTGGCGGTCAATCCTCCCGAAAGGGGCGGCCCTGCCGGCCCTGGAGATCGTCAGCGGCGGTAAAAAATACACCCTGGCCGGCGATACCGGGGCGAGTTTCCGGGCCGGGACGGCCGACCAGAGCGGCGAAGAGATACAATTCACCTTCGCCGGGGAACTGAAGGGGCCGGACGGAACCGCCCCGGGCGTGAGCGCCCGGCAGGCCTTCACGCTCCACCGCAACGGGGTGCTCTTCTGCGACCTGGAACTGAAGTTCAACCGGGCCCTGGCGGTCGAGGCGGCCAGCCTGGGCCTCCGGCTGGACAAGAGCGCCCAGCCGACGCTGCGACGGGAGAAGGTTACCCGGCACGGCCTGATCCTCTGGTCCGGGGACGCCCCGAAGTGGGAACCGGTCAAGGCCGTCCGCTACCCGGACCCTTATGTCCTCTTCTCGCTGGCCGACGAGGCCGGCGGCCGCCCCTGGACCAACCACGTTGACTTCTGGGTCGAAGGCCGGGATGCCCTCGGCGGG
>JAKJFK010000109.1 GCA_022704925.1 candidate division TA06 bacterium
GTAGCGCAGCTTCACCAGCAGCACGGCCGCCTGGAGGGTGTCCAGCCGGCTGTTGTGGCCGAGCATGACGACGTTGTACTTATCCCGGCCGCCGTGTTCGCTCAGGATGCGGACCGTTTCCGCCCGCCGGCTGTCGGCGGTGGTGACCAGGCCGCCGTCGCCGAAGCCGCCCAGGTTCTTGGAAGGAAAGAAGCTGAAGGCGCCGCCGACGCCGAAGGTCCCGACCTTGCGGCCGCGGTAGGCGGCCCCGAAGGCCTGGGCGCAGTCCTCCATGACCCAGAGACGGTTTTTTTCGGCCCAGGCCAGGATCGGGTCCAGGTCGGCGGCCAGGCCGAAGAGGTGGACCGGCACCACCCCGCGGGTCTTTTCGGTCCGGGCCGCTTCCAGGCGGTTCGGATCGAGGTTGAAGGTGGCCGGGTCAATGTCCACGAAGACCGGCGTGGCGCCGGCCCGCAGGATGGTTTCGGCGGTGGCCACGAAGGTGAAGGGCGTGGTGATGACCTCGTCGCCGGGTTTCAGGTCGAGCGCCTCCAGGAGCAGCAGGAGCGCGTCGGTTCCGGAGGCGACGCCCACCGCGTGGGCTATTCCGTGGTAGTCGGCCACGGCCGATTCCAGTTCCTTGAGTTCCGGTCCGCGGATGAAACGCTGGCTTTCGAAGACCGCTGCCAGGGCCTTCTCCAATTCCGGCCGGAGTTGCTGATACTGCCGTTTAAGGTTGAGTAGTGGGGTTTCCATGGCCTTTATGTTAACACAAAAGCGGCTTCAGGAGAAAGGTGGAAAGGAAGAATGCCGGGATATCCTGCTTCGCCTGGAAGGGCCGGAATTTCCAGGGCCGGCCTTCCGGCTCTTGCCTAACGGCTGACTGCGGTTGCCGGTTCGGAGAGGCGCCGCAGCACCGCTTCCGGCGGGATGCTTTCCAGGCAGCGCGGCCGGGGACAGTCACGGCGGTAGCAGGGCTGGCATTCCAGGCCGGCTTCCAGGACGGTCACGCCGGGGGGCGCGTGGCGTTTGCCGGCGGTGGGGCCGTAGAGGCCGATCGTCCGGATGCCGGCGGCGGCGGCCAGGAACAAGGGGCCGCTGTCGTTGGAGACGAAGGCCCGGCAGAGCTTGATCAGGGCCGACAGCTCCTCCAGGTTCGTCCGTCCGGCCAGGGTGAGGGCCCGGGTCCCGGTTTGGGCCAGGATGCGGTCGGTCTCGGCGGCCGCAGCCCGGTCGCCCAGGAAGAGCGGCCGCCAGCCGCGTTTTTCGATGGCCGAACTCAAGCGCGCCCAGTAGTTGGCCGGCCAGCGCTTGGCCGGCCACTCCCGGCTGGAACCGGGATGCAGTCCGATCAGGGGCTCGCCCTTCCAGCCGGCCCGGCTTAACTTTTCCCGGCCGGCCGCCTCGGTTTCCGGACGAAGATAGAGTTCCAGGTGGGCGGCCGCCGGCGCCCCGGCCCGGGCCAGCACCCGGTTCAGGTTCTCCAGGGCATTTGCGGCCGGCGCGTAACGGACCGGCCGGTTCAACAGCCCCAGGCCGAGCCCTTTCTGAAAGCCGGCCCGTACCGGCGCTCCGGTCAACCGGGCCAGCAGGCCGGCCTTGAAGTTGTTCTGGAGGTTGACCGCCAGGTCGAAGCCGCCGCCGGCCAGTTCTCGGCGGAGCCGGAAGGCCTCCGGTAGAAAGGGGCGGTCTCGATCAAAGAGGCGGATGGCGGCGAAATGCGGGCAGGCCCGCATCAGCGGCAGGTAGGCGGGCGTGGTCAGCAGGGTCAGTTCGGCCGTCGGGAAGCCTTTCCGCAGGGCGGCGAAGGCGGCGCTGGCCAGGACCAGGTCCCCCAGGGCGCCCAGCTTGATGACCAGTATCCTGCGGACCATGGTCAGGCGGTCAGTTCCCGATAGACGGCCAGGGTCTTCTCCACCATGGCCTCCAGCGAAAAGTGTTCCAGGGCCGTCCGCCGGCCCCGTTCGGCCAGAGCGGCCGCCTCTTCCGGGTGACGATAGAGGTATTCGATTCCCCGGGCCAGGCCGGTCGCTTCACCGGCCGCCGCGAACAGGCAGGCGTCACCCACTTCAAATTGGCCCGGGGCCAGTTCGCGCAGGGTGGTCAGCACCGGCCGGCCGGCCACCTGGGCTTCGGCCGCCGCCCGCCCCGGCCAGTAGGGGCCGTCAACCGGCCGGCCTTCCGGCTCCAGGTGCGGAGCGGCCAGCGCCTGGAAGGAGGCCAGGTGTTCGGCCGGCTGGCCGGCGGCGAACTTTACCCGGTCGGCGACACCGAGCCGCCGGGCCAGTTCCCGCAGTCGGCCGCCTTCCGGTCCTTCGCCGATGATGGTGGCCGAGAGGCCCGGGCAAGGTTTCTTCAGGAGTGCGACTGCCTCGATGATGTAGCGGTATCCCTTGACCTCGGTTAACCGTCCGACGGCGCCGATCACAAAGGAGTTTTTTTCCGTTTTTTCCCCGGCCGGGACCGGGTTGATTTTCAGAAAGGGTTCCGGATCAAAACCGTTGTAGACCACCCGGATGAGTTGCGGGTCGGCGCCCAGGAATTCCGCGGTGTACTTTTTGAGTCCCTGGCTGACCACGATCACCCGTTCGCCGCGGCCCATGATCCGGCTGTACCAGCGGGTATGATGGAAGCCGTGGATGCTGGTGACGAAGTGGCCGGCGGGCGGCCGCCGGCCGCCGGCCAGGTAGGCGATCCAGGCCGGCAGGCGGCTGCGGGCATGAATGATATCGGGTCGCTCCGACCGGAGGATTTTAGAGACCCGCCTCAGGGCGGCCGTGAATTCAACCGGGTTCTTCCGCTCCATCGGGACCAGGTAATGCCTGACGCCGGCGGCCTCGAGGCGCGGCAGGAACCGGCCCGGCCCGGATATTACCAGGGCCTGGTGGCCCCGGCGGACGAACCCGGCCGCCAGGTCGTAGGTGCCCTGTTCCACCCCGCCGGTATCCATGGCCGGCACCAGGAGCGCGATTTTCATCAGGTTGTAGCCATAACGGCGTCTTGTTTCAGGTCAGCATTTCCCGCAGGGCGGCCGCCGGGTCCGGACGGCTCAGGAGGGATTCGCCGATCAGGAAGGCCCGGGCTCCCAGCCGGAGGAACTCACCGATCTTCTCCCGGGTCTTGAGGCCGCTTTCGATTATCGCGGTGCGGTCGGGCGGTATCAGGGAGAGCAGCCGCCGGCCGGTCTCCAGGTTGACCTCGAGGCTCTTCAGGTTCCGGTTATTGATCCCGATCAGTTCGGCACCGAGCGCCAGGGCGGTCTCCAGTTCCCGCTCGTCGTGTACCTCAACCAGCGGGGCCAGGCCCAGATCCCGGCTGAGCCGGTAAAGCCCGGCCAGCCGGTCGGCCGGCAGGATGGCGGTTATGAGCAGGATGGCGTCGGCGCCGGCCGCCCGCCCCTCAAAGATCTGGTACTCTTCCAGGATGAACTCCTTCTGGAGAACCGGCAGGCTGACCGCCGTCTTGACCGCGGCCAGGTCGGCCAGGGAACCTCGGAAGAAGCCGCTTTCCGTGAGGACCGAGATGGCCGCCGCACCGGCCTCCTGGTACCCGCGGGCGGTTCCGACCGGGTCAAGTCCGGGCCGGATCGGTCCCCGGGATGGAGAGGCTCTCTTTATTTCAGCGATGATCCGGGGCGGCCGGCTCCCGGTCAGGGCGGCCCGGAAGTCGCGGGGGACAGGGCTGAGGGCGGCCCGCCGCTCCAGTTCCGGCCGGCCCAGCCGGCCGGCCCGTTCGGCGGTCCGGGAGCGCACTCCGTCGAGGATCTCTTCCAGCTTCAAATTTCGATCACGGCCTTGATGACGCCGTCCCCGTAACCGGCGACCAGTTTTAACCCCCTGGCCAGTTCTTCAAGCCGGAACCGGTGGGTGACCAGGCCGGCGGCTTTCAGCCGGCCGGATTCCATCAGTCGGATGATCTTTTCGGCGCAGAAGGCGGAGCGCCGGATGTTAAGCAGGTCCAGCTCCTTGCGCCGGGCCAGGTGGCTGGGGATCTGCCAGTCATCCTCGGCCGGGATGCCGACCATGACCACCCGGCCGCCCAGGGCGGCCGTTTCAATGGCCTGGCGCAGGGCGGTCGGCTGGCCGGCCGCCTCGAAGGCCGCGTCCACGCCCCGGCCGCCGGTCTCCTTCATGATTTCGGCCACCGGATCGGTTTGCTGCGGATCGAAGACCCGGTCGGCTCCGATACCTAGGGCGAAAGCCCGGCGGGCCGGCAGGGGTTCGGCGGCCAGCACGACGGCCCCGGCCAGCCGGGCGGCCAGTATCAGCGAGAGGCCGATCGGTCCGCATCCGAAGACGGCCACCGTCTCGCCCGGGCTGATCCGGGCCCGGTTAACCGCGTAGAGTCCTACCGCCAGGGGTTCGGCCAGGGCCCCTTCTTCCAGGCTCAGTCCTTTGGGAAGGGGAAAGAGGTTGGCGGCCGGCATGACCAGGTACTCCCGGTAGGCGCCTTCGATCGGCGGGGTGCCCAGGAAGCGCACCCCGGCACAGAGATTCGGCCGGCCGCGCTGGCAGACCTCGCACTGGCCGCAGGCGATGGCCGGTTCGATGGCCACCGGCTGTCCGGCCTCCAGGCCGGTCACCCCGGTTCCGAGCTTTGCTACTTCGCCGGCGGCCTCGTGGCCGATGGTGAACGGCGGTATGATTACCTGGTCGCCGATTCTGCCCGACTTGAAGTAGTGGACGTCCGAACCGCAGATGCCGACGGTTCTGACCCGAACCAGGACCTCGCCCGGACCCGGTTCGGGCGCCGGGCGCTCCAGGATGGTTACTTTTTCAATGCCGGCAAGACAGGCGGCCTTCATAAGCTTCTCCCCGGGAAACGGCGGCGTTCGTGAAAAGAGAAGGGGCGGTTTTCTTTGGTTAATTATAGCACACCGGAAGAACCGAATCCGGATTCATTCCGTTCGCTTTCCGGCAGTTCTTCGGAGGGCAGGAGGCGGGCTTCCAGGCAGGGGATGACTATCAGCTGGGCGATCCGGTCACCGGCCTTGATGCGGCAGGCGCGGCGGCCGAGGTTGATCAGCAGGACCTTGACTTCACCGCGGTAATTGCTGTCGATGACCCCGGCCAGGGTGTGCAGGCCGTGTTTGAAGGCCAGGCCGCTGCGGTCCTTGATGATGCCGGCGGTGCCGGCGGGCAGGGCCAGGCGCAGGCCGGTCGGTATCAGGCGGCGTTCTCCCGGTTTCAGCCGGACCGCTTCCCGGGCGCGCAGGTCAAGCCCCGCGTCGCCCGGGTGCTGGTAAGCCGGCAGGGGGAGGTCAGCGCTGCTTGTCTTTGCCGGGACCGGAACGGAAGGCACGGTGGGTCAGCTTGGGTTGCGGCCGGCCGGACTGGCGGCCAGAGAAATCCGAACGTTCGCGGCGCGGTCCCCGGGCCTGCTGGGCCGAGCTGTTCTCCTTATCCAGGCCGGGCGGCACCTCCATCAGGGCCTTTCGGCTCAGGTTGACCCGGTGCTGGTCGTCGATGCCCACGATCTTGACGTCCATGGTGTCGCCGACCTTGGCGATATCCTCGACCTTGCTCACGTAGCGGTGGTCGAGCTCCGAAACGTGCACCAGGCCTTCCTGGCCGGGCAGGTACTCGACCATGGCCCCGAAGGAAAGGATCCGGCTCACCTTGACGTTCCGGTAGATCTGGCCGACCTGCGGCTCCTCGGTCATGCCGCGGATGATCAGGATCGCCTTTTCCCGCGAGGCGTCGTCCTTGGAGATGATCTGGACGCTGCCGTCGTCATCGATCTCGATCTGGGCGCCGGTATCCTCGGTGATCCGGCGGATGTTCTTGCCGCCCGGACCGATCACCGCCCCGATCTTGTCGACCGGGATCTTCAGGGTTTCAATGCGCGGCGCGTAGGGGGAGAGCTGGGGCCGGTGGGTCGGCAGGGTGGCCGTCATCACGTCCAGTATCTGGCCGCGGGCATCCCGGCTCTGCAGGAAGGCCTGGCGCAGCATTTCGTAGGACAGCTGGGTCGTCTTCACGTCCATCTGGATGCTGGTGATGCCGTTGCGGGTACCGGCAATCTTAAGGT
>JAKJFK010000110.1 GCA_022704925.1 candidate division TA06 bacterium
CCCACCGCTCCGGCGCGGCCGTGCCGAGCGACCTGACCAGGTCCTCGTTGTAGCAGATTCCGAAGCCGGAGAGGCAGCAGCCGTACCAGAGGTCTTCGGAATCGTGAAGGGTTTCGCCCGAGAACTGCTGGGGCATGATCTCCGGGTTCAGCCACTCCGGGTGCCGGGTCCGGATGGCGCAGGGCTGGAGGTGCCCCTTGCGGGCCTGGCGGGCATGGTCGAAGGAGCCGCCTCCGAAGAAGACGTCAATGCCGATGCCTTCCCGGCCGACCCGGCCGGCCGCTTCAAACTCGCTGTCGATGAACCGCACGATCTCGCTGGTACCGCCCAGGTTGCGCCATTCGATGTCCGCTGTTTCGCCGTACCGCTGCCGATACCAGCCGCGGAAGGCGTTTTCGAATTCGTAGCGGGTGGCCTCGTTATGCGGGCTGACGGCAACCAGGCGCCGGGCTCCGGCCGGATTGCTTTCGGCCGGCGGCTTGAGCAGGAAAGGCAGGGCCAGGATCAGGAGGAAAGCCGCCAGCCAGCCGTAGAGACGTTTCATCATCCGGTCAGGCCGCCACTCCGGCCAGTACCACCACCTCGGCCGGGTCCACCCAGAAATCGAGCCGGCTTCCGGCGGCGGTCTCGGAATTTTCCGGGTTGAGGCGGCAGGCCCGCAGCCGGATCCCGGCGGCGGGTTCCAGCAGGTATTCGATCGATTCGCCCAGGTAGACGCTTTCCACCAGACGGGCCTCTTTCCGGTTGACGCTTCCGGCCGGGGGCGCGTTGAAATTAATGGCTTCGGGCCGGATGGAGAGGGTAACCCGGTCGCCGGCCTGGAAGCGGCCGGCCGGGTTCGGTCCGGTCCAGGTTCCGGCCGCGGTTTCCACGGTAAGATTTCCGCCGCCGGTTTCGGTCACCCGGCCGGGCACCAGGTTGGTGGCGCCGATGAAGTCGGCCGTGAAGAGACTGGCCGGCTTTCGGTACAACTCCTGGGGGGAACCGATCTGCTCGACCCGGCCGAGGTTGAGTACCGCGCAGCGGTCGGCCATGCTGAGCGCCTCCTTCTGGTCGTGGGTGACGTAGAGAGCGGTCAGGCCGGTCTCGCGCACGATCCGCTTCAGTTCCGTCCGCATCTCGCGGCGCAGCTTGGCGTCCAGGTTGGAAAGGGGTTCGTCCAGCAGGAGGCAGTCGGGCTTGATCACCAGCGCGCGCGCCAGCGCCACCCGCTGCTGCTGGCCGCCGGAGAGCTGGCCGGGCCGCCGGCCGGCGTAATTTTCAAGGTGGACCATGGCCAGGGCGGCGGTCACCCGTTCTCCGCGTTCTTTCGGAGGCAGGTTGCGGCCGGGTACGGTAAGACCGAAGGCCACGTTCTGGGCCACCGTAAGGTGCGGCCAGAGCGCGTAATTCTGGAAGACCATGCCGGTGTTGCGGCGGTAAGGCGGCAGATCATTCACCAGCCGGTTGTCAAAGAGGATGCGGCCGGAATCGGTCTTCACGAAACCGGCCACCGCCCGCAGCAGGGTGGTCTTGCCGCAGCCGGAGGGGCCGAGAATGAAGAAGAACTCGCCATCCTCAACCTGGAAGGAGACGTCCCGCAGGGCGGCGGTCCTTCCGAAATTCTTGTTGATTTTTTCAATCGTGATCTTCATGGGCGGGCCATCCGGGCGGTCCGGTTCGGACTGCGTCCGGGCGGTTCGGCGGACCGGTAAAGGGTGAAGCGACGGCTCCGACTGTCAATGGTGGTGTTCGGTCAGTTCCCGGGCCAGCTCCGGAAGCCGGGCAAGGTCCGCGACCTCCTGGAGCTCGTCCATCACGGTGCCGTGAGCGTCCAGGACCCGGATGAGCGGGAGCTTGGTTTCGGCCGTGATCCCGGGCATCGCCGGACCGGTGGTTGTCAGGGTAATCGCCTTGCCGCCCAGTTTCGGCCGGGCTTCTCGAAGTGCCTTGACGAAGGGGCGGTCCCGCTCGGTTTGGCTCTTGACCAGCAGGATTACGCCCAGGTGGTCGCCCGCCGCATTCTGGAGTTGTTCAATGATGGATTCCCGCTGGGTGAGGGCGCCGAGCAGGTAAAGGGCGCCGAAGGCGAGGATAAGCGCGAGGGCCTTCTGGTACCAGTTAAGTTTTTTGGTCGGCATTCTTTTTCTCCCGGAAAGTTTTTTATCCTTATATTTTAAAAACCGCTCGCCTGGTTGTCAAACCAGCGGTCTTCATTTTATCCTCGGGTTTCGTCCGGGCGGCGCCGGGAGCGGGCAAAAAGGAGCCCCTGGCCGGCCAGCAGAAGAAGAAAGAAGGAAAGCATCGCCGCGTGAAAGACGTCCGGGCCCCGGTCCAGGGCCGCGCCGCCGGCCAGGGGACCCAGGACGCCGGCGACGCCCACGATCGCCTCGTTGATGCCGATGTTGCGGCCGCTCTGCTCGGTCTGGCTCAAGGCGTAGAAGACCCCGGCCGAGTAAGCGTAGCCGCAGTAGAGTCCGAAACCGGCGGCCAGGGTCAGCATTCCCGGCCAGCCGGGCCAGAGCCAGGCGGCCAGCAGGCCGGCGCCGCCGGCCAGGCTGGTGGCCAGGATGGGGCGGAACCCGTAATTCAAGGTGTGCCGGCCGGAGAGCAGGAAACCGGAGACGGCCTGGATGGAGAAGACCAGGCAGACAAGGGTTCCGGCCGCCGCCGGCCCGGAACCGGGCAGGTCCAGGATCAGCTTGGGTACCAGTATCCGGATGGCGATGCCGATAAAGGAGGCGTTGAGAAAGAGCAGCCAGCCGAGCCGGACGAAGAGGGCACGCCGGGAAGCCGGAACCGGCGGCCCGGGTGGCTCCGCCGGGTCGGGACCGGTCGGACCGGGCCGGATCGGCCAGTGCCGGTCTATCTCCAGGACCAGGATGACCAGCAGGGACGAGAGGACCGCCGGCATCAGCGCCGCCACCGGGCCGCGCGTCACCAGGTAGCCCTGGGCCAGCGAACCGGCGCCGATGCCCAGGCTCCAGCTCAGGGTGTAGAAGCCGCAGGCCTGGTGGATCGGCAGCCTGACCCGTTCGGCCATAAAGAGCTGGAAACCGATGTAGAACAATGAGGCCGCCACCCCGTAGAGGGCGAAGAAGAAGAATAACAGGGCGAGGCGGTCGGCCCACATCAGGCCGACGGTCACCAGGACCATGAGCAGGCAGCCGGCGATCATCGAAGCGTAGCGGTTGGAAGCGTTGATCAGCCGGCCGAGCAGCAGCGAGACCAGGAAGTAGACCAGTCCCCAGACGGCGCCCAGGGCGCCCAGCAGGAAGGCGCTGGCCCCCATTTCGGCCGCCTTGAGCACGCCGAAGAGACTGAGGGCGGCCAGCGAGAAGTCCATCAGGGCCGGGAAGAGGTAAATCCATCGGCCCCGGCCGTTTCCGAATTTTATCATCAGCGGTTTCCGCGCGCGTTTATCGTTGAAATTCCGGTCGATTTCAAATAAACGTTTAGTATAGCATTTAGTTCCGGGGCCGGGAAACGAAGCCGCTTGCCCGGCCCGATCGAATCCGGCGGCGTTTGTATCCCGGCGATCTTATGATATAAAATTAACCAGCCAGGAGCGGCGGGGTGTTTTGAAAAGACGGGAGGGGGTATGAAAGGGTTGACGGTTCTCTTTCTGCTGCTGTTGCTCTTCGCAACCGGGTGCGGCCGCAAGTCGGACCAGGCGTCTTCCGACCGGCTCCAGGGTCCGGCCAGCACCTTGAAAGAGTACGGCGGAGTCATGGGCAATGCCTTGAAGAAGGCCCGGTCAATTGACGTGCTGGTTCCGCTCAGGCAGACGATCGAGACCTTCAAGGTCCAGGAGGGGCGTTACCCGGCCAGCCTCGAGGAGCTGGTCGAAAAGAAGTACCTGCCCGAAATGGTCAAGCCGCCGGCCGGCAGCCGCCTGGTCTACGACGCCCGGAAGGGTTCGGTCAGCCTGGCGCCCGAGGGGGGTGGATGAGCCGGAGGTTCGTCATCATTGACGCCGTCGTTTCGGTCCTGATCATCTTTGCCGCCTATTTTTTCTTCAGCGTCAAGCAGGGGGGCTTCTTTTACATTGACTCCGAATCGATGGAGCCCACCCTCCAGCCCGGCGACCGGTTGGTGCTGGTCAAGGCCGGCAGCCTGGAACGGGGGCAGATCGTGGTCTTCAGACACGAATCCCGGAAGGTCGAATTTTACGTGAAGCGGCTCGTCGGTCTCCCGGGTGACCAGGTCGCCGTCCGGGGCGGCCGCCTCTATCTCAACGGCCAGGCCCAGGAAGAGCCGTATCTTAAAGAACGCCGGATCGTTTACAACTACGGCCCGATCCAGGTCCCGGAAGCAGAGTACTTCGTGTTGGGCGACAACCGGAACAACAGCGAGGACAGCAGCGTCTTCGGCTGCGTGCCGGCCGGGGATATCCGGGGCCGGGTGCTGGGTATCTACTGGCCCTGGCACCGGCGGCTGCGGCTGGCCCTGTCCGGATCGGCCGCCGTCATTGCGGCTTCGGCTTGACCGGGACCGGCTGCGGGAAGCCGGTCCCTCTTTTCAACGCCCCCCAATTTTCACGTTTCACACGGGAGAAAGACCGCCAACATGATCTCCAGGTTCCCGGATTTCACTCCGCTCAATCTTGAATTGCAGGCTGAATTGAAGGCCTACCTGAAGGCGAATCCGCCGCTCGGATCGGAGTACACCTTTACCAATCTCTTCGGCTGGCAGCGGTCGGCCGATTACCAGGCGGCCCGTTTTGGAGACGGTTTCCTGCTCCGGCGCAGTCATCGTTCCGGCCGGGAGACTCTGCTGGAGCCGCTGGTCACCAGGGGCGGCCTCGAGGCCCTCGAGGCCGGTTTCGATTACCTGGCCGGCCGCGGCCGGATGGCCGAAGCGGAAAGAGTCACCGAATCTTTCCTGGAACGCTTCCCCGCGGTCGCGGAAAAGTTCCGGGTGGTCGAGGACCGGGATAACCATGATTATCTTTACCTGGTCCGGGAGTTGATCGACCTGGCCGGGGAGAAGTTTCACGACAAGCAGAACCTTTACCGCCAGTTTGTCCGCAAGTACCGGTTTTCCTACCGCCCCATGACCGGCGCCGACATTCAGGCCGGCCTTGATTTCGTTGACCACTGGTGCCGGAAACGGGAGTGCGACAAGTACGAGGGTTTGAACCAGGAGAAGCGGGCGGTGCGAAGGATGCTGAAGAATTTCGAGACGCTCGGATTGCGCGGCGGCCTGCTCGAGATCGAGGGAAACCCGGTCGCCCTGACCCTGGGCGAGCCGCTCAATCCGGAGACCTACGTCATTCACGTCGAGAAGGCCGACAGCGCCTATACCGGTGTCTACCAGGCCATCAACCGTGAGTTTCTAAAGGAGGCCGCGGCCGGTTTCCGGTTCGTGAACCGGGAGCAGGATATGGGCCTGCTCGGACTGCGCCAGGCCAAGCTTTCCTACAACCCGGTCCGCCTGGTCAGAAAGTACCGGCTATTCCCGGCCGGCGCCCAGGCCGGCCAGCTCGGCGGGAGTTAAACTGCGCCAGCGGCCGGCCGGCAGCCGGCCCAGGCGGACTGTCCCGATGCGGACGCGTTCCAGCTCGATGACCCGCCGGCCGAGCTGGGCGAACAGGCGCCGGATTTCCCGTTTCCGTCCCTCCTTGAGGATCAGGCTCAGCTCCGACTTGCCGCCGGCGGCGGGCCCGGTCAGCCGGGCGCCGGCGGCCCGCAGCCGTTCCCCCTCGTCGAAGACGCCGGAACGCAACCGGGCCAGATCTCCCGGTTCGACCGGCGGCGCCACCACCACCCGGTACTCTTTTTCGACCCCGTAGCGTGGATGGGTGAGGCGTTCGGCCAGGTCGCCGTCGTTGGTAAGAATGACCAGGCCGGTCGACTCCCGGTCCAGCCGCCCGACCGGGTAGAGGCGGCCCAGCTCGGCCGGCACCAGGGCGGTCACCTTTGAGCTGGCGAAGGGGTCGCGGAGGGTGCAGGTGTATCCAGCCGGTTTGTTGAGGGCGAGGTAACGGCGG
>JAKJFK010000111.1 GCA_022704925.1 candidate division TA06 bacterium
GGCGGCCGCCGTCAACAAGGCCCGGCAGGAAAAGCGGCCGGTGACGGCGGTCGGCACCACCGTGGTCCGGACCCTGGAGGGAAGGGGCGGGGAGGGGCGCCTGGAGGCGGCCGCCGGCTGGGTCAACGCCTTCATCTACCCGGGCTACCGGTTCCGGATCGTCGACGCCATGGTGACCAACTTCCACCTGCCGCGCACCACCACGCTCCTGCTGACCGCCGCCTTCGCCGGCCCGGACCGGCTGCTGGCGGCCTACCGGTTCGCCCTGGAACGGGGCTTCCGTTTCGGCAGTTACGGCGACGCCATGCTGATCACCTGAACCGAAACCGTGAAATTCGAAATCACCACCCTGGACCCCGGCAGCGCCGCCCGGGCCGGCCGGATCGAAACCGGCCACGGCGCGGTGGAGACGCCGGTCTTCCTGCCGGTGGCCACCCGCGGCAGCATCCGTTGCCTGGTCTCGGAGGAACTCGAGGAGCTGGGCTACCGGATGCTGCTGGCCAACGCCTACCACCTGGCCCTGCGGCCGGGAACGGAGGTGGTGGCGGCCGCGGGCGGGCTGCACCGCTTCATGAACTGGCCGCGGCCGATCCTGACCGACAGCGGCGGCTTCCAGATCTTCAGCCTGGCCGAGGCCAGGGTCGAGGAGGCCGGCGTGGTCTTCCGCTCGGTCTATGACGGCCGGCGCCACCGGCTCAGCCCGGAGGAGGCGGTCCGGATCCAGGAGGAGCTGGGCGCGGACATCATCATGACCCTGGACCAGCCGGTCTCCCACCCGGCCGACCGGGAGACGGCGGCCGAAGCGGTGCGGCGGACCACCCGCTGGGCGAAGCGCTGCCAGGCCGGCCGGCAGCGGCCGGAGGCCTCGGCCCTCTTCGGGATCGTCCAGGGCTCGGTCTACCCGGAACTGCGGGCCGAGTCGGCGGCGGCCCTGGTGGAGCTGGATTTTCCCGGCTACGCCCTGGGCGGCTTCTGCCTGGGCGAACCGCTGGAACTGATGAACGAGGTGGTGGCCGCCGTCACCGGGCGGCTGCCGGCCGAAAAACCGCGCTACCTGATGGGCATCGGGACGCCGCGGGAGATCATCTCGGCGGTGGCCGCCGGCGTGGACATCTTCGACTGCGCCATGCCCACCCACATCGCCCGCAACGGGGCGGCCCTGACCGCCGCCGGCCGGCTGACCATCCGCAACGGGCGTTACCGGAACGACCACGGCCCGCTGGACCCGGCCTGCGGCTGCCGGGTCTGCCGCCGCTACTCCCGGGCCTACCTGCGCCACCTCTTCAACACCCGGGAACTGACCGCCTTCAACCTGCTGACCTACCACAACCTGCATTTCATGAAAGGCCTGATGGACGGCCTGCGGGCGGCCATCGAGGCCGGCCGGCTCGAAAGTTTCCGCAAATCATTTGTGGACGGAGCGGCGGCGGGGCTATAATATAGGCCGTCAACTTCAGCCCGAATTCTTTTCTTCC
Organism: candidate division TA06 bacterium; assembly: GCA_022704925.1. Classification (GTDB taxonomy): domain Bacteria; phylum Ratteibacteria; class UBA8468; order MWAK01; family MWAK01; genus MWAK01. Next base: position 1,476 of record JAKJFK010000111.1, read on the forward strand.
CGAACCAGAATCATGTCCAGAGAAATCGAGAGGCAGCTGGAAATAATCCGGCGCGGGGTGGTCGAGATCATCCCGGAGGCGGAACTGCGCCTGAAACTGGAGGGCGCCCTGAAGACCGGCCGGCCGCTCCGGGTCAAGTACGGCATCGATCCGACCGCGCCCGACATCCACCTGGGCCACTCGGTGCCGATCCGGAAGCTGCGCGACTTCCAGGAACTGGGCCACCGGGTCTTCTTCCTGGTGGGCGACTTCACCGGCCGCATCGGCGATCCGACCGGCCGGAGCGAAACCCGAACGCTGCTGGACGCCGAAACGGTCGAGCGGAACCTCCGCTCCTACCGGGAGCAGGTCGGCCGCATCCTGGACCTGAACCGGATCGAGTTCGTCCACAACGCCGACTGGCTCGGCAAGCTGACCCTTTCGGACGTCATCAAGACGGCGGCCTCCTTCACGGTGGCCCAGATGCTGGAGCGGGAAGATTTCAGCCGCCGTTACGCGGGCGGCAACCCGATCTCGCTCCAGGAGTTCCTCTACCCGCTGCTCCAGGGCTACGACTCGGTCGCCCTGGAGAGCGACATCGAGATCGGCGCCACCGAGCAGAAATTCAACCTGCTGGCCGGCCGGACGATCCAGGAGATCTACGGCCAGGAGAAGCAGGTGGTCATCACCATGCCCATCCTGGAGGGGACCGACGGGGTGCGCAAGATGAGCAAGAGTTACGGCAACTACATCCCGGTCAACGCCCCGGCCAACGAGATGTTCGGCAAGTTGATGTCGATACCCGACGCGGTCATGGAACGCTACTTCCGCTGCCTGACCGACCGGAGCGAGGCCGAGATCGGCGCGCTCCTGGCCGGCCACCCGAAGGAAGCCAAGGAACGCCTGGCCCGGGACGTGGTCGCCTTTTACCACGGCGAGCCGGCCGCGGCGGCGGCCGCCGCCGAGTTCAGCCGCGTCTTCAGCCAGGGGGCCGCGCCCGATGACATCCTGACCGTCCGACGTCCGGCCGGCCAGGCGACGCCGCTGCTCGAACTGCTGGTCGAGGCCGGCCTGGCGCCCAGCCGCAGCGAGGCCCGCCGGCTCATCCAACAGGGCGGGGTCCGGGTCAACGACGAGCGGGTGGCGGATCCCGGGCAGACCATTTCCGGCCCGGGCGAATTTCTGATCAAGGCCGGCAAACGCCGTTTTCTGAAATTGATCAAGGAGTAGGGGAGGGGCCTGGTGAAACCGATTCTCAAGGAGCTGACCCGCTACGGAAAACTGCTGGTGGAGAAGGGGCTGACGACCGGCCCGGGCGGCAACATCAGCGCCCGCGACGGAAACACGATTCATCTTTCACCGAGCGGCTACAGCCTGGCGGAGATCGGGCCGGACGACTGGGTGAGCCTCGACCTGAAGAGCGGCCGGCGCGTTGGCCGGGATAACGGCCTGCGGCCCACCTGCGAGGTCTCGATGCACCTGGCCTGCTACCTCAGCCGCCCCGAGATCCGGACCGTCGTCCATACCCACCCGGTGACCGCCACCGCGGTGGCCACCGCCGGCGTGAAGTTCAAGGCCCTCTTCCCCGATTTCGTCGCCCTGCTCGGCCGCGAAGTCCCGGCCGTCGATTTCGTCACGCCCGGCGGCGAGGAGATCCGGGCGGCGGTCGCCGGAAAGGTCAAGCAGGGGCACAACGTGGTGCTGCTGAAGAACCACGGCGCGGTGGCGCTCGGGGTAACCCTCAAGGAGGCCTACTTCCGGAGCCTGCTCCTGGAGAATGCCGCCGCCTTCCTGCTGGCCATCCTGGCCGCCGGCGGCCGGCCCCGTTACCTGACCCCGAAGGAGATCAGGTCGATCGAGTGCCTGGAGGCCGAGGATTACCGGAAGCTCCTGCTGCAGAAAGGGGTTTGAGGCCGGTCCCCCGGCTCGCTTGACACCGGGTGGCCCTTTGGCTAAAATTGTTGACGGGAGGTTTCCATGAACTGTTTTCCCATGAACTGTTACGTATCCGTCTGCCTCGGCATCATCACCCTCTTCATGCTGGTGACCGGCATCCTGGCGATCAAGGTGCTGCTCAGGCTTAAGAAACTGGCCGATGAAATCGAGGAAGTGGTCCACAAGGCGCGCCGGGTCGTCGGCCTGGCCGACCCGCTCTTCACCATCGTAAACAGAGTCTACGGAATCGTTCATCTTTTCTCAAGGAAAAGGGAGGCTGGGAAAAATGGCTGAAGAAAATGGCGAAATGAAAGGTCTTCTGCTCGGGCTGGCGCTCGGAACGGTCCTGGGCGCGGTCCTGGGCGTGATACTGGCCCCGGCCTCCGGCAAGGAGACCCGCGGCCGGATCAAGGATGTCTGGGATACGCTTCCCGAGAAGACGCGCCGGACGGTGGACAAGATCCGGGAGAAGCTCCAGAAGAAGGAGGACGAAGGCCTGCCGGAGGGAGAAGCCCGGGGCTGAGTCGGAAAGAGGCTGATTTTCAGGGGCCGCCGGATTCGAGGGTTGAATCCGGCGGCCTTTTTTCATGTCTTTTGTGGTAAATATCGTCCTTAAGGGTAAAAATGGCTTATTTTTGATCCGCGGGCTGAAAAACGGCCTTTTGAGCCGGCCGGGAAAGGAGAATGGAGGGGCTGAAGGCGGCCCGGAGCCGGTCAGCCGGGCGCGAGCGGCGCGGCCGGCCAGGGCCGGCGGCGGCTGGAAGCCGGCGGGCGGCGGAAGGAATCAGACGGCGGCTGGCCTGACGAACCGGGAGGCATCCTTTTCAGAGCCGGAGAATCGACCGGCGGAATCCGACCGCCGGTTCCGGCCATGAGTTTGACCGGGCCGGACCGGAGTAAAACCCAGCCGGCCGACCCCCAAATCGAACGTCGCATAAGAAATCTTATGTTAACTTTATGGTAGTCCGAAAGACCCGGGCGCCGGCCTGGCACATCGCGGGTTCCTGGGGAAAAACGGCTTCTTTTAAGGGGCGTCTCCGGTTACAATCGTTTCTCAATCAAGAAATACGATTGTGAAGTATTTCAATCATTTATTATTGTTGCGCCGGACGGAAAAGCCGAACAAAAAAGAGGGCGATTTCGTAAAGCAGAAGGAGGGGAAGGGCCATCAGGACCTGGGTAAAAGCGTCCGGAGTCGGGGTGATTACGGCGGCCAGCAGGAAGGCGGCCACCCAGAAGAACTTGCGGCCGGCGGATAGTTGGGCGGCGCTGACCACCCCGAACCGGGCCAGGAGCACGATGAAACCCGGAAGGGTAAAGATCAGGCCGAAGCCAAGGACAAAGATGATCAGAAAGGTCAGGTACGAGTTGAAGGAAAGGTAGGGACGCAGGCCGGCCGGGGCGACGCCCAGCAGAAAACGGAGGCTGGCGGGCAGGACCAGGAAGTAGCTGAAGGCGGCGCCGGACAGGAAGAGCAGCAGGAAGCCGGCCATGAAGGCCAGCAGCGGCCGCCGTTCGGCCGGCTTCAGGCCCGACTCCAGGAAGGCCCAGGCCTGGTAGAGGAAAAAGGGCAGCGCCAGCAGGAAGCCGGCCGCCAGGGCCAGCTTGACCAGGGCGAAGAAGGGTTCGTAGGGGGTCAGGTAGACCAGGAAGTCCGCCCGGCCCCGCATCGGGTGCAGAAGCACCAGGTCGAAGTGGCGGACGGTCACCCGGTAAATGGCGAGGCTGGCCGCCAGCCAGGCGGCCAGGAACCAGAGCACCCGGCGCCGGAGCTCCTCCAGGTGGCCGGTCAGGGAGAGGTCCCTACTCCTTTGGTTCGGACCGGTCATCCTCTTTGGCCGCTTCGCCGCCCTCTTCCTTGAACTCCTTCTCCGCCTCTTTCATACCCTTGCGGAACTCGGACATGGTCCGGCCCAGCGCCCGGCCGATCTCGGGCAGCCGGCGGGCTCCGAAAACCAGCAGAACGATAAGGAAGATAACCAGCAGTTCCTGGAAACCGATTCCAAACATTCGCCGCCTCCTTTTTTGAAAAGCAGAAAACGATTTTACGGCCGGCCGTCAGCCCGGCCGGCCCCGGGAGAAGCCAAGGCGGCGTCCCCGCCTCTCCCCCTCCCGGAAGACCACGATGGCCGCCGCGCCGGAAACCGGGCAGTTCTTTTCACAGGCCCCGCAGCCGACGCAGGTATCCGGAGTCACGTGGGGACGCATCCGGCCGTCGGCATCGATGGCCGCCACCGGGCAGTACTCCATGCAGATCAGGCAGAGCTTGCCCTCGGCCCAGGCAATGCAGCGGTTCCGGTCAATCCGGGCCGTCCCGATCTTGAATTGACCGTGATCGGTCGGCTGGATGGCCCCGGACGGGCAGACCCGGCCGCAGAGGAAGCAGAGTTCGCAGGGCGCCTCGCGCGGGGTGAAATGGGGCACGGCCAGGCCGGAGAGGCCGGACTCCAGGCCGGCCGGCTTCAGGCATTTGGCCGGGCAGACCTTCAGGCATTCACCGCAGCGGACGCAGGCGGACCGGAGTTCCGATTCCGGCAGCGCGCCGGGCGGCCGGAGCAGGCGGGG
>JAKJFK010000112.1 GCA_022704925.1 candidate division TA06 bacterium
GTTGCCCGCCGGGCCGAAACCGATCTGGGCCTGAAGTACCGGCCGGAGCAGGTGGTTGTCTCCTGCGGTTCCAAGCATACGCTTTATAACCTTTTCCAGGTTCTGCTGGACCCGGGCGACGAGGTGCTGATCCCGGTGCCCTACTGGACGAGTTACCCGGAGATGGTGAAACTGGCCGGGGGCGTCCCGGTGCCGGTCGAAGCCGGCGGCGGGTTCCGGGTGCGGCCGGCGGACCTCGAGGCGCGCCGGACGGCGCGCACCCGGGCCCTGATCCTGAACAGCCCGAACAACCCGTCCGGCGAGGTTTACCCGGCCGAGGAGCTGGCCGGGATCGCCGACTGGCTGGTCCGGAACGACCTGCTGGTCATTTCCGACGACGCCTACCAGCACTTCCTTTACGACGGCCGCACCTTTACCAGCATCGCCTCCTTTCCCGGCCTCCCGGAGCGGACACTGGTGGTGGGGGCCGCTTCCAAGACCTACGCCATGACCGGCTGGCGCATCGGCTGGTTCCTGGGCCCGGAGCCGATCGCCGAGGCGGTGGCCCGGCTTCAGGACCAGTCCACCTCGAACCCGAGTTCGCTCTCCCAGCGGGCGGCACTGGCCGCCCTGGACGGCGGCCAGGAGCCGGTCTTCCGGATGCGGGAGGCCTTCCAGCGGCGCCGGGACGCCCTCATGAAAGGGCTGGCCGCGGTCAAGTCGATCCGATACCCTTTTCCGGCCGGGGCCTTTTACCTTTTCTTCACCCACCCCTCGATCACCGATTCGGTCGAGACGGCGGGCCGGATCCTGGCCGAGAAGCAGGTTGCCCTGGTCCCCGGCCGCGCCTTCGGGATGGAGCCGTACCTGCGCCTCTCTTACGCGGTGGCTGACCAGGTGCTTGAGGAGGCGGTCCGGCGGCTGGTGGATTTCTTCCGGGCCGCCTGAGCCGAACCCGGGTCTGAGGATAAAAATGCGCGCACTGAGACGGGCGTCCGGACTGGCCGGCCTGCTGGCCTTGCTGCTGCTGTCGGTTCCGCTGCGGGCCGAGGCGCCGATCCTGCTCCGCTACCGGTTCACCCCGGGGCAGGTCCTGCGCTACGGCATGGAGGTGCGGGCCAACGCCCGGCTGGGTTCGACCGCCCTGCCGCCCTACGTGCTGGAGCAGGATTACGGAATCGAACTGGAGGTCCTCTCGGTGGAACCGAACGGAGCGGCCCGGATCGAGATCCGTCAGAAGCTGCAGCGAAACCGGGTTCTGCTCAGCCGCCAGGAGCTCCCGGTGGCCGCGCCCGAGGTTTCGACGACCCGGTTCCAGCTTCGGGTCGAACCGAACGGGAGCGGTTTTGTGCCCCTGGGCAGCTCGATCCCGGGTTCCCAGACGGCGGCGGCCGCCTGGCTGCTCTTCCCGGCCTTTCCCGAGCGGCCGATGGCGGCCGGGCATTCCTGGACCACCATTCACGAAACCGCCCTGTCGGTGGCGGGCGGATCGGTGTCCTCCCGTTACAACGCGCGTTATACTTACGACGGCCCGGATCGGCAGACGGTGCCCGGCAGCGCCCGGGTGGCCGCCGAAGTGAAGTTGCGGATACCGACCCCCGGCCACGCCGATAAACAGCGGCCGGCGACGATAACCGGTTCCGGCGAAGGCCACGGCTGCCTGTATTTTCGAGAGGGGCGGCTGGTCTACGGGACGCTGGAAGGAACCAGCGCCACCGACTCCCGGCTGCCGCTGGCCGGCGGCGCCGGCTTTTCCCTGCCGCTGGACACCACCTTTACCGCCCGGCTGCGGCTGATCTCCTGAGGCCGGAAGATGCTTCGTTACGCGGGCCGGCGCTTGCTGCACCTGGTGCCGCTCCTGCTGGGCATGACCTTTATCTCCTTCCTGGTCATGCAGCTGGCCCCGGGCGATTACTTCACCCGCCTGTCGCTGGATCCCCAGGTTTCGGCGGAAACCCTGGCCGCACTGCGGCGCCAGTTCGGCCTGGACGCCAGCCCGGTGATCCAGTACCTGAAATGGCTCCGGAATCTGGCCACCCTGAACCTCGGGGTTTCCTTCGTTTACCACATCCCGGTGGCCACCCTCATCCGCCAGCGCCTCTTCAACACCCTCCAGCTTTCCCTGGCCACGATGCTGCTTACCTGGCTGATCAGCGTGCCGCTGGGCATTCTGGCCGCCAACCGGGCCGGCCGGACCGCGGACCGGGCGCTTTCGGCGGCCGCCTTCGTCAGCATCTCGCTGCCCTCCTTCTTCCTGGCCCTGCTGGCCCTGGTCTGGGCGGCCCGGACCGGCTTCTTTCCGCTGGGCGGCAGCGAATCCATCTTCGCGGCGGAACTGGGGCCGGGTCTGCGGGTGCTGGATCGGCTCTGGCACCTGGCGCTGCCGGCCCTGGTCCTTACGGCGGCCGGGTTCGGCGGCCTCTTCCGGGTGGCCCGCGCCAATTACCGCGAGGCCCTTTCGGCCCCGTTCGTGACCGCCCTCCGGGGGCGGGGGCTGCCGGAGTCGCGGGTGCGGGTTCACGTTCTGCGCAACAGCCTGAACCCGCTGATCACGCTGCTGGGATACGAACTTTCGGGGCTTATTTCGGGGGTGGCCCTGGTGGAGGTTATCCTGGCCTGGCCCGGGCTGGGCCAGACGATGCTTACCGCGGTGATGAGCCAGGATCTTTACGTGGTGATGGCCGCCCTTTTCTTCGGCGGCCTGCTGCTGATCGCGGGAAACCTGGCGGCCGACCTGCTCCTGGCGCTGAACGACCCGCGCATCCGGCTCGACTGAACGCCGGCGGGCGCCGGCATCAGCCCCGGCCGAGGCGGCGGTGGGTTTCCTTCAGGCGGGCTCGGATGGGGATCCGCTGGGGGCAGCGGGGTTCGCAGAGGCCGCAGTCCCGGCAGGCGTCGGCGCTGGCCGGGGTCGGCCGGCCCTCGTTGTCGGTGCGCTGCTGGAGCCGGCGGTACTGGGCCTCGGCCCCTTCCTGGAGGCCGAAGATGTCGGCCAGGATGTAGGCTTCGAAGTTGACCGGAATCGCCACCCCGTGCGGACAGGGAAGGCAGTAACCGCAGCCGGTACAGTAAAGGTCGGCCAGCCGCTGGAAGCGGTTGAGCATTTCCAGCATCTGCTTCCGTTCCCCGGGCGTCAGCGGTTCGCCGCGCCCGGCGGTCCGAACGTTCTCCTCGACCTGGGCCACCGAGTACATTCCGGAGAGGGCCACGGTGACGTCGGGGTTGTCAAGCACGAACCGGAGGGCGATTTCGGCATTGCTGGCCGCGTCGGGAAGGAGCCGGGCCACCGACTCCGAAGGACAGGCCAGCCGGCCGCCGGCCACCGGACCCATGACGATGACACCCAGGCCCCGTTTGGCGGCCAGTTTAATCACCGGGGCGTTCTGGGGAAAGAGCAGGTTGTACTGGAGGGTGACAAGCTCGAACTCGCCGGTTTTGACCAACTCTTCCATGTTGGCCGGCGTGTCGTGGCAGGAGAAGCCGAAGTGGCGGATCAGCCCTTCCTTGCGGGCGCGGCGGATTTCGTCCCAGGGGCCGCCCGGGACGGACATCGGGCCCCGGAAGGCTTCGTAGCTCAGGGCGTGGATATGATAGCAGTCGATCGCCGGAACCTCGAGCCGGCGGAGCGACTGGTCGAGGTTACGGCGCCAGTCCGGTCCGGAGTCGCCTTGGTAATGGTTCTTGGTTGAAATGACCACCGGTTTCTTCCACCCTTTCAGGCAGCGGCCGAGCAGGGATTCGCTCTCGTCCTTCAGGTAGAAAACGGCCGCGTCAAAGTAATTCACGCCCAGCTCCAGGGCGCGCCTTACCACCGCTTCGGCCTCTTCCACCTGAACCCGGCCGTCGGCCATGGGCAGGCGCATCGTGCCCAGGCCCAGCCGCGACACCTTAAGGCCGGTCCTTCCCAGATCCCGGTATTTCATAGAAAAATTTTACCACGGGTGTCAAGATCCGGACCGCGCCAGTGTTGACACCGAAGGAATAGATGGCTATCATAGTTAACGATGAAGACGGCAATCTTCGGTTTTTCCGGCGCCGGCAAGACGGCCCTCTCGGCGCGGCTGGCCGGCAAGCGGGTCGAGAGTTTCGACCCTTACCAGCCGGCCGCCCTGGCGGTGAAACTGGCCGACCGGCGCCTGGCAAGACTGCGCGAGATCGTGAAGCCGGCCAAGCTGACCCCGCCGGAAGTCCTGCTGCTGGATTTCAAGGGACCGGCCCGGGCCGCCGGCATTGAGGAGAAGGTCTTGGCCGGCCTGCTTGAGGCCGACGTGATCATCCTGGTCCTGGATGGTTTTTCGGCCGGGGCCAATCCGGCCGCCGACCTGGAGTCGCTGCTGCTGGAATTTGTCTTCCGCGACGCCGATCGGGTCGCCTCCATCATCGAGCGGCGCCGGACCGAACAGGCCGCCGGCCGCCGGCGGGCCAACCCGGTCGAGGATGAGGCCCTGAAGCGGGCCGCCGAACACCTGGCCGGGGAACGGCCGCTTTACCGGCTGGAAAGGGGGCCGGCCGACGCCGCCTTCCTGGCGGCGCTGGGCCTGATCAGCGACCGGAAGTTTTTCCTGTTGCTCAACGGCCCGTCCGCTGATCCCGCCCTGGCCGGTGCGGCCGAACGGCTTCAGCTGGACGCCTTCCGGCTCGACCTGGCCGGAGACGGTCCGCCGGACGAGGCGGTGGCCGAGTTCTGGGCGACCTTCCTGGACCGGGTCGGCCTGATCACTTTTTACACCGCCGGCGAGAAGGAGACCCGGGCCTGGCTGCTGCCCCGCGGGGCGACGGCCCTGGCCGCGGCCGGGCAGATACACACCGACATCGCCCGGGGTTTCATTCGGGCCGAGGTGGTCAACTTCACGGAGTTTGACCGGCTGGGCGGTTACGGCGCCTGCCGCCAGCACGGCGCGCTCCGGCTGGAAGGCAAGGAGTATCCGGTGGTCGACGGGGACCTGCTCCATATCCGCTGCTCAACCTGAGACCGGCCCGGCCGGCTTCGATAAACGCCCGGCCGGCCCGGAAGAACAGAATAGACGGCGGGAGGAACGAAAATGGACAAAACAAGAAACCGGCTGATCGGAGGCTGCCTTCTCCTGGCGATGCTCCTCTGGTTCGGGTCCCGGCTTTCGGCCGCCGACCCGGATCCGGCCGAGACGGCCCGGGTCAAGGCGGTTTTCGCCCTGCTCCGGACGGCCCTGGCCCAGCACGATTCCAAGGGCGTCTATGAACAGCTCGGGCAGGAGCGCAACCTGGCCCAGTCCCTGGAAAACTACCAGGAGATGATCCAAATCCGCCGCCTGCGGGGCGGCTGGATCCGGCCGGACCTGGAGTACGACCCGGAGCGGCTGGAGGTTGAATTCCTGCCGGACGAGGACGGCCGGGGGCGCGCCCGGGTCTGGAAGCTTAACGGGGACGGCAAGCGGGCCGGCAGCGAGGAGTTTGCCCGGGAAGGCAAGAATTGGAAATGGCTGCCCGCCTCCGGCTACCTCTGGTTTCCGGAGCCCAGCGGCGAGCTGGAGGAGATCGAGCGGCGGCGCCAGGCCCTGGAGGCCGGTCTCTCCAGCCCGAGCCCGTTCATGCGCTTCCAGACGGCCGTTAACCTGCTCGATAACAAGCAGTCGAAGGAACGGGCGATCCAGGTTCTCCAGGTCCTGGTCAAGGATCCCGAGCCGCGGTTCCGCCTCCGGGTCGCCGAGGCCCTGCTGAATGCCGGCGACAAGAACGTCATCCCGGTCCTGATCGATCTGCTGGCGGTGAGCGACACTTACGCGCGGGCCAAGTTCCTGCTGGAGAAGAACACCGGTCAGAGCTTCGGCGCCCTGATGGGCATCACGACCAAGGCCGAACTGACCAAATTTCTCAACGACTGGAAAGCCTGGTGGAACCAGAACAAGGGCTCCTTCCAGCTGCCGGCGCAACCCTGATCCGGCCCCGCGACCCCT
>JAKJFK010000113.1 GCA_022704925.1 candidate division TA06 bacterium
GGCCTGATAACCCGCGGCGCGCTGGAACGCACCGAGAGCCGCGGCGCCCATTTCCGGACCGATTTTCCGGAACGGGACGACGCCCGGTGGCTGCGCCACCTCGAACGCCGGATCTGACCAATGGCCGATCGATGGAAATAACCCCTTCCTTTGACGAGTTCCGCCGCCTGGCCCGGGATTATAACCTGGTGCCGTTGAGCGTCGAGATCCTGGCTGACCTGGAGACGCCGGTGTCGGCCTATTGGAAGGTGGTCGGGGCACGTCCGGGTTTTTTGCTGGAGAGCGTCGAAGGGGGCGAAAAACAGGGGCGTTATTCCTTCCTGGGCACCGATGCCAGCCTTATCATAAGCGCCGTTGGCGACCGGGTCAGCCTGGATCGGCGCGGGAGAGTCGAGACCCGCTCGGTCGAACCGCTGCTCTTCCTGCGTGACCTGATGTCCGGGTTTCGGGTGGCTCCCGACCCCGGGCTGCCTCCTTTTTCGGGGGGGCTGGTTGGATACTGCTCCTACGACCTGGTCCGTCGTTTCGAGAGGATTCCGGACCGGAATCCCGATGATCTGGGAATGCCGGATTTCCAGTTTTTCCTGGCCGATACCCTGCTGGCCTTCGATCATTTTCGCCACCGGCTGCGCGTGATTACGCATGCCGAAATCGATTCGGACGTTGAAAACGCCTACCGGAAAGCCGTCCTCAGGCTGGAAAGTATCGCCGGTCGGCTGCGGAAAACCGGGACTCCCTATCCGGGCGGCCCTGCGTCTGCTTCGGACCGGTTCCGGATGAAGCCCGATTGGGATCGAAAGGATTTCGAGGCGGCCGTTCGGCGCGCCAAAAGTTACATCCGTCGCGGCGACGCCATCCAGGTGGTGCTTTCCCAGCGTCTGGCCATCGATTTTCCGGGCTCGGGAGCGAACCAGTTCAATCTTTACCGGGCGATCCGATCCATCAACCCTTCCCCGTATCTCTTCCACCTGAATTTCGGCCCCTTCTCCATTTCCGGTTCCTCTCCGGAGGTGATGGTGCGCCTGGAAGCCGACCGGGCCACCCTGCGTCCGATTGCCGGGACCAGGCCGAGGGGCGCCGATGAAGTTTCGGACCTGGCCCTGGAAAGGGAGCTGCGGCGGAGCCGAAAGGAGCAGGCCGAACATATCATGCTGGTTGACCTGGGGCGCAACGACCTGGGCCGGGTCTGCCGGCCGGGCAGCGTCAAGGTAACCGAATTGATGAGCGTGGAACGTTACTCCCACGTCATGCATCTGGTCAGCAATATTACCGGCCGGCTGGTACCGGGGCGGGACGCGCTCGATCTTTTTCAGGCCTGCTTCCCGGCCGGCACCGTCAGCGGGGCACCCAAGGTGCGGGCCATGGAGATTATTGATGAGCTGGAGCAGAAAAGGCGGGGCCCCTATGCGGGCGCGGTCGGGTACCTTGATTTTGCCGGGAATCTGGATACCTGTATTACCATCCGGACCGTCCTGGTCAAGGGCGGCCGGGCTTACCTGCAAGTCGGCGCCGGCATCGTGGCCGACTCCGATCCGGGCCGGGAATACGAGGAGACCATGAACAAGGGGCGGGCGTTGCTGGAATCGCTCCGGCTGGTCTTAACCGGCCAGCTGTGCTAAAATAAGGCGGTTTTTTCGCGGCCGTTTGGCCGGCGGAACCGAATCTGGCCATGACCCTCTTGATCGACAATTACGATTCGTTCACCTATAATATTTTTCAGGCGCTTTCGGAATTGGGCGCCCGGGTGAAGGTGGTTCGCAACGACCGGATCGAGTCCGCCGCCATTTCCCGCCTGCGTCCGGACCGGATTATCATCTCCCCCGGTCCGGGACGGCCCGAAGATGCCGGCATTTCGGTGGAAGTGATCCGGCGTTTTGCCGGCAAGCTGCCGATTCTCGGCGTCTGCCTCGGCCACCAGGCCATCGGGTACGCTTTCGGAGGCCGGATCATCCGGGCCCCGACCCTGATGCACGGCAAGGTTTCCATGATAAGGCACCGGGGCCAGGGGGTTTTTCTGGGGCTTCCCGATCCTTTTGAAGCGACCCGGTATCATTCACTGGTGGTGGATCGGAAGAGCCTGCCGGCTTCGCTCCAGGTGACCGCCTGGACCGATTCCGGCCTGATCATGGGACTCCAGCATGAAAATTTCCAGGTTTTCGGGGTCCAATTTCACCCGGAATCGATCCTGACCGGGGAAGGCTCAAAACTGCTGGCTAACTTTCTGCGGGTTTGAAGCCGCGCTTAAAAAAGGAATTCTCATGAAAGACCTGATTGCCCGTCTGGTGCGGAAAGAAGATCTCAGCCAGGAGGAGGCGGCCCGGGGCATGACCCTGATCATGGAGGGGCGGGCCACCGAGGCCCAGATCGCCGCTTTTCTGATGGGGCTGCGTCTCAAGGGCGAGACCAGCGACGAAATTACCGGCTGCGCCCGGGTGATGCGGCAGAAGGCCCTCCGCATCGACATCGACCGCGAGGTGATCGACCTTGACCGTGACGATATCAACGTCGACCGGGAGACGATCATTGACACCTGCGGGACCGGCGGAGACGGCACCAACACCTTTAACGTTTCCACGGCCACCGCTTTCGTGGTTGCCGGCGCCGGCTGCCTGGTCGCCAAGCACGGCAACCGGTCCGTCTCCAGTTCCTGCGGAAGCGCCGACGTGGTGCGTTCCCTGGGCATCAATCTCGACCTGGAGCCGGCCGAGGTCAAGCAGTGCGTCGAAAAGGTCGGCATCGGTTTTTTCTACGCGCCGCTCTATCACTCGGCCATGAAGTTTGCCCTGCCGGTTCGAGTCCAGTTGGGCATCCGGACCATCTTCAACCTGCTCGGTCCCCTCTCAAATCCGGCCGGCGCCAACGTTCAGGTGATGGGCGTCTACAGCCGGGAGTTGACCACGCTGATGGCCGAGGTCCTGCGCAACCTGGGCTGCCGAAGCGCCCTGGTGGTTTACGGGGAGGGGAGTTTCGACGAGATCAGCATCGTCGGCCGGACCTTTATTGCCCACCTGAAGGAAGGCGCCGTTTCCAATTACCAGGTAAGCCCGGAAGATTTCGGTTTCGCTCCGGCCGGGCTGGAAACGATCCGGGGCGGTTCGGCCGAAGTTAATGCCCGGATTATCCTGGAAGTGCTGGGTGGGACGCCGGGGCCCCGCCGGAACATGGTGCTTATGAATGCCGCCGCGGTATTCCTGGCGGCCGGTCGGGTGGCGGACTGGAAGGCGGGCATCGCTCTCGCCGGTCATACGATCGATTCCGGACAGGCGCTGGGAAGGCTGGAGGCCTTGATCGAGTTCACCAACCGTTTTGCTGTCAAAGAAAAGTAGGGGGAGTTTCATGAAGCACGGGCTTGGTTTTTTTCTCCTGTTGCTGCTGATCTCAGCGCTTATCGGCAGCGCCGTCGGAGAAATCGCCGGTTTCCTGCTGGGGCCGGAATCCCCGGCTTACCAGTTTTTCACCTCGGCCGCGACTCCGGCCCTCAACCCGTCCGAACTGGACCTGATTCTGGTCAAGCTGACCTTCGGAGCGGCGCTGCACCTGAACCTGACCGCCCTGCTCGGCATGATCATCGCCACCATAGCCTACCTGCGCCTGCCTTAGGAAAGGAGATTCAATGCTGCTGGAGAAGAAGACCGCCCTCATAACCGGGGCCGCCCGCGGAATCGGCGCGGCCATCGCCCGCCTTTTTGCCGCTGAGGGGGCCGATCTGGTGCTCTGGGACCTGGCGCCCCTTGACGAAATAAGCCTTGAACTCAAGCAGACCGGCCGCCACATCTGGACGGATAAGGTTGACATCTCCGATCTTGGGGCCGTGGAGGAGGCGGTCAAGCGCCTGGACCCGGAACCGGGCCGCCTGGATGTCCTGGTCAACAATGCCGGGGTGACCCGGGATAACCTTTTGTTCCGCATGAAGGCCGAGGAATGGGACCTGGTTTTGAAGATCAACCTTTACGGGGCCTTCAATTGCACCAAGGTGCTGGGCCGGCTGATGGCCCGCAAGGGCGGCGGGAGCATCATCAATCTTGCCTCGGTGATCGGTCTGCGCGGCAATCCCGGTCAGGCCAATTACGGCGCCTCCAAGGCCGGGCTGATCGGATTTACCAAGAGCAGCGCGCGTGAACTGGCCCGCTTTGGAATCCGGGTTAATGCGCTGGCGCCCGGTTACATACAGACCCCGATGACCGACCGGTTGACCGAGGAGCAGCGGGAGGCGATCCGGAAGCTGATTCCCATGGAGGTTTTCGGAAAACCGGAAGACGTGGCCGAGGTGGCGCTCTTCTTCGCTTCGCGTCTCTCCGGATACGTGACCGGCGAGGTGCTCCGGATTGACGGCGGTTTCGCGATGTAATATAATTAACCATTTAGTTTTTGTTTTTTTAGCCGGAAGTATTTACCGGGTCACCCAAGGTGGAGGAGAGTATGGACAGAAGCGAAATCGAAAAGGTGGTCAAGGAAGTGGTGGTTGAACAGCTGGCCGTCGACGCCAACGAGGTGAACATCAACGCCTCGTTTGTGGACGATCTCGGCGCCGATTCGCTGGATACGGTCGAGCTGGTCATGGCCTTCGAGGAGAAATTCGGGCTGGAGATACCCGATGAGGAGGCCGAGAAGATCAAGACCGTCGGCGATGCCGTCAATTACATATCCTCAAAGAAAGCCTGACCACCCGGTTTCAATCCGACATGAGGGAAGGAAGACGAGTCGTTATTACCGGCCTGGGGTTGGTGACCCCGCTGGGAACCGGGGTTGAAAAGACCTGGTCCGGTCTGCTGGCCGGGCGCAGCGGTATCGGCCCCATCACCCAGTTCGACGTCAGTGCCTTTCCCACCAGGATTTCCGGGACGGTGCCTGATTTCGTGGCGCCGGAGTTCCTGGATCGCAAGGAGATCCGGCGCCTGGACCGTTTTGTCCAGTATGCCCTGATCGCCGCGGCCGAGGCGATGAACGACGCCGGCCTCAGCCGGGAGAAGATTGACCCGGCCCGGACCGGCGTGATCGTCGGGTCCGGCATCGGCGGGCTGCGGGTTATGGAACAGGAGCACCGCAACCTGATGAATTCCGGCCCGAACCGGGTTTCCCCTTTCCTTATCCCGATGCTGATCCCGGACATCGCGGCCGGCCGGATCGCCATGCTCTTCAACTGTCAGGGGCCAAACTTCGCGGCCGTTTCCGCCTGCGCCTCGGGAGCGCACGCGCTCGGGATATCCCTGCGCAGCATCCAGTACGGCGAGGTCGACCTGGTTATCTCCGGCGGGACCGAGTCCTGCATCACCCCCCTGGGCCTGGCCGGTTTCTGCAGCATGAAGGCCCTCTCGGAGCGCAATGATGAACCGGCCCGGGCCAGCCGTCCCTTTGACCGCGGCCGCGACGGTTTCGTGATGGCCGAGGGCGCCGGAATCCTGGTGCTCGAGGAACTGGAACACGCCCGGCGCCGTGGCGCCAGGATCTACGCCGAATTTTCCGGTTACGGGGCCAGCGCCGACGCCTACCACATCACCGCGCCCGATCCGGAGGGGAAAGGCATGATGCTGGCCATGAAGATGGCCCTGAACGATGCCGGCCTGGCTCCGGAGCAAATTGATTATATAAACGCGCACGGAACCTCGACCCAGCTTAATGATCAGGTGGAGACGCGGTCCATCAAGAACGTCTTCGGAACCGCCGCCGGACGGGTGCCGGTCAGTTCCACCAAGTCAATGACCGGCCACATGCTCGGGGCGGCCGGCGCGGTCGAATTGGCCGCCGGCGCCCTGGTGATCACCCGGGGCGTGTTGCCGCCCACCATCAACCAGGAAGAGCCGGATCCCGATTGCGATCTCGATTACGTTCCCAACCAGGCCCGGGAAGTGCCGGCGGTCCGGGCCATTCTTTCCAACTCATTCGGATTCGGCGGG
>JAKJFK010000114.1 GCA_022704925.1 candidate division TA06 bacterium
CCCGGTCTACTTCACCGGGCCGGCCGACCCGGCCGCGGCCGCCGCCGCACTCAAGACGATGCGACTGGAAGCCGCCAACTGACCCGTTTCGGCGAGTAGGAAAGGGGGCGGCATTCACTTCCAGCCGATGTTTCAGTCAATCGTAATCGGACCCTTTTCCGAACGGATTTTACCCCAACCGGAGGGAAGAAGATGAGACGATGGCTTGGCTTCCTCGTGGCGATCGGCTGCCTGGCGGCCGCCGCCGGGCCGCTAACGGCCCAGGAGAAGAGTATCAGCCGGATGTGGACCGGCGCCATGCTGGCCGGGAAGTCGGGCTGGGGCAGTTACAGCGGGGGCGGAGATTCGGTGCCGGGCGCCATGAGTGGCATGGCCACCGACCCGGCGGCCGGGGCGAAGGCCGTTTATCGTCTGCCCATCAACCCGCCCCTGCCGGCCGGAACCTACAAAATTCTCATCAAGGAGTTCCACGGCGGCCGGGTCAGCTTCGGCCTGGCCGGAACGACCAGCGAACCGCTCACCTATGCCCGCCACGTGAGCGCCGGCTGGTCGGGCCTGGTACTAACCATCACCGCGCCGGCCCCGGAATTGGCACTCACCTTCCAGCCTACTCTCAAGCCGGAACAGAGCCCGACTCAGAATATCATACTGCAGGGAATCTATATCACCACCGACCTCAACGAAATAATCGGCCGGGATGACATCATCCGGTCCGGGGCGGGGCCGGTCCTGGCCCCGGGGCAGGTTCCGCCGCCCCCGCTGCGCACCGACAACTACCTGGAGAACTCCTCATTCGAACTGGGCATCGGCCACGGCTGGGGCAAGGTCTGGATCAACCAGTGGGACGACAGCACCGCCGCCGACGGCCGTTACTCGCTGCGGCTGCCGGTCATCCAGATGTGGTACTCGACCCTGGGCTACTACTACCGTCTCAACAACCAGAGCGGCTTCGAGAGCAAGTTCTACCGGCTGCCGCCGGGCCGCTACACCCTCTCTGCCTACCTGAAGGCCGACAAAGCCTGCAGCGTCAACCTGCGCCTCTTCGGCCATCCGGAGAAGGCCACCCAGGACGGTCCGGGGCGGACGGCCGGCGGCGGCCGGGCCGATCTCACCACCGAGTGGAAGCGTTTTGCCTTTACCTTCGACGTTCCCGAGGGACCGGGCAACTTCTGGGCCGTCGGCCTGAACATGGAGTGGCGCACCATCAACCTGGGATTCAAGGTTGATTCGAGCCTGGAGGAGATCCGGAAGGCCGACCTTCCGATACCCCAAAACGTCTGGGTGGACGCCCTCCAGCTGGAACGGGCCGAAACGGCCAGCCCTTACCGACCCCGGGGCGGCGTCGAGGTCGGCATCCTCTGCCGGCAGCCCGGCCACATCCTTTACGAGAACGAGCCGGCCAACCTGGAACTGCTGGTTTACAACCCCGGCAAGAATACCGGCACGCTGGAGGCAACCTGGCGGATCGAGGATTACTTCGACCGGCCGGTCAGGGAGGAGACCTTCCGGATACCGCTCCGGGGCGAAACCCATCTGAGCCGGAAACCGGCGGTGCCGCTCGACCGCCGGGGCATCTTCCGGATGCTGGCCTGGACCCGGGAGGACGCGGCCGGACCGGACGAACTCAGTTTTTCCATACTGCCGCCCAACCGCCACCTGAATATCCTCTACGAACCCGGCCGGATGGGAACCGACACCGGATCCGATCCAAACGCGCTGGCAATCCTGAAGCGGGCCAACTGCAACTGGGTGATCAGCAAGGGCATCGGCCGGATGGAAGGCGTGATGCCTGAACCGGGCAAATACCGCTGGTCGGACGAGGCGCTCCAGAATGTCCTGGACGCCAAAATCATGATGCTGGGCCAGGTCTTCGTCAACAATGCGCCGGCCTACCTGAAGCCGTATTGCGGCACCAACCAGGGCTGGGAGCCGGAGAAGAAGAAAAGGTACCTCGAAATCTGGGGGAATTACGTTTACGACCTGGTCAGCCATTACCGGGAGAAGATCCGCCACTGGGAGGTGACCAACGAACCCTACTTCTGGTGCACGCCGGAGGATTACGCCGACATCCTGCGGGTGGCCAGCGAGCGGATCCGGCAGGTCGATCCCGGCATAAAGGTGATCGGTTTCTGCTCCGGCAACATGCCGGCCTACTTTCCGCGGGCGGTCCGGGCGGCCGATCCGAAGTGGTACGACGGCGTCAGCGGCCACTTCTACGACACCGACCCGGTCAAGCTCCGCTACTTCGCCTCGGTCCTCAAAAAATACGACAAGAGCGGCTGGCAGACCGAGGCCGGGCCGACCTTTCCTTCCTTTTACAAGACGCTGCCCACCCTTCAGCAGCTTTACGGGGAGGAGCACCACGCCAATCCCAGCAGTCAGGGCGTCCGCGACAGCAACATCCGGACCCTCCAGGGAGAATTGCGCTGTTTCGCCATCGGGGCCATTGACCACTACTTCCATTACTTCAGCCGTTTTGGCAACACCGCCCCCACCGAAACGACCCGGCGGCCCGGCGGCGGCAAGGAGGACGTCGAGTACGACGGCAGCCTGCGCCCTTACGCGGTCGGCCGCTCCATCGCCAGCCACCTGCTGGAGGATGCCCGCCATTACGCCGAGTGGCGGGTGACGCTCGGCCTCTTCGAAAAGGGCGGCCAGACGGTTGGGGTGGTCTGGAGCGTGGACGGACGTCTCCTGGAAATCCGGCCCGAAACGGCCGGCGGCTGGCAGGTCTACGACTGGTGCGGGAATAAGCTGGCCCTGGGGAAGGACGGCAGTTTCCAGGTGGATCGTTTCCCGAGGTACTTCACGGTCGCCGCGCCGCCGGCGCAGGTCGCCGGGATGCTTGACCGGGGCACGGTGCGCGGCTGGTTCAACGTTGACGCCCGCCTGGTGCCGGCACCGACCGGAACCGGGTTTGCCCTCAACCTGCTGCTTCATAACGAAAAGGAGAGCCTGCAGCGGGTCTCGATTATCCTGGGCGGCCGCCTGGGCGGCTTCTTCGCCAACCCGGCCGAACTGCAGAACCTGGAGATTCAGGGAAAGGAAAACCGGCGGCTGATTCTGCTCCTGACCGGCACCCCGGGCGGCCGTGTCCTTGACCTGGCCGTGATGGCCCGGGGCACCGATTTCAGCATTGACTTCCCCTTCACCTTCAGCCTGGCGGCCGCCCAGGCCGCCGCCGGTCTTGACGAGGTGGCCGGCCGCGGGCCGGACTTTTCGACTGTAACCATCCGGACCGGTCCCGGCAACCGGATGAGCCCGGCCGACTACACGCCGCGCTTCGAGGCCGGCTACGACGCGGTCAATCTCTACCTGGCGGCTGATATCACCGATGACCTGCTTTCGCCGGTTCCCGGAAACATTCCGGGCGAACGCCACGACCAGGTCCACTTTCTGATCGCGGCCGAAACGGCCGAACGGCGGAGCTCGAACAACCCGAGGGAGACGCTGGGGCGCGTGGCCTCGCGCTCCGACTGTTTCGTGGTACTGGCGCCGAAGGCCGGCGGCGGGGCGGCGGCGGAACTGCGCCGAGGTGACGGCACGGTCGAAAAGATCGAGTCCGCCTCCTTCACCGCCACGGCCGGCGGCTACCGCCTGGCGGTGGCGGTCCCCTGGGAAAAATTGGGGATGGCGGCGCCGAAGCCGGGCAGCAGCCTGGTCTTCAACGCGGTCGCCTTCGACGCCGACGGCGTCAACCCGGATTGGAAGACCGAGTGGCCCTGGGCGGGCGGGCCGGAGTTCGAATATGCCAATCCGGCCGGCTGGGGGGAGCTGCTCTTCCGGTAGCCGGAAACCGTACCTGTAAGAACAGGCCCGGCCGGAAGCCCGGCCGGGCCTTCAGCTGGAGTTACCAACCATCCCGTATCTCGGGCAAGCGCCGGGAGATCCCGGCCAAAGAATGGAGGGAGGAAGAACCATGAAGAGAATGGCAGCCTTGTTATGCCTGTTCAGCCTGGCCTTGATCGCGATGCCCCTGGCGTCAGCCGCGGAACCGGCCGGCCTGAGCCAGTTCAGTCCGGTCGAGGCGCAGGTCAACCTGGTGGAGAACGGCGCCTACAGCCGGGCGGTGGGCGGACTGCCGACCGGCTGGACGCTGGAAGGCAGCGGCCGCCCATACATCTTCAACCGGGGGGCCTACCATGCCGCCGGCATCGAGGTGACCGACCGCCGGTCACCCGGCGCCATGCTTCTTTCCCAGCCGATCCGCATCGAGCGTCCGGAGGCCGCTTACGTGCTGACCGGGCTCCTGGCCGGCGGGGCGGCCGAGACCGACGAGGTGGTGCCCACCGATTCCGAAAAGAAGGGCGGCGGCGTCCTGGAACTCCGCTGTTACGACGCGTCCGGGAAACGGCTGGCCAACGCCGCCGAGTTCAGCTTCCAGGGGGCGCGCCGCGGCATGCATCTTTACCGGGAGCTCAACGACGGCCGGATCTTCCAGCGCTGTCAACTGCCGGCCGGCACCGCCACGGTCCGGGTGGCCTGGGGACTCCGCCAGGCGATCGGGCGGGTCAACACCGATGACCTGGCCTTCTACCGGGAGACCGGGACCGGCCGCCCGGACCAGCTGGCCGTGGCCGCCTACGATGCCAACCTGCGCAGTGCCTGGCTGAAGGCGGGCGACAAGGGGGCCATTCTGGTCGACGGTGTCCGCGATCCCGGCCCGAAGGCCGACATCAACCCGGTCCTGGCCGGGGTCTGGAAGTACCCCTTCAACAACTGGCTGCTGCAATACGCACCCAAGGGAGTGATCTTCGACCTGGGCGGCCCCTGCGCCGTGGATGGCATCGAGGTTTCGATGGCCACCTCCACCAGCGACGTGGTCGACCGGCAGGCGGGCCGTTTCGATCCGGAGATCATCCGGGTTGCCTTCAGCGACGACGGCATCAATTTCGGTCCGGAAATGGAACTGCTTTACCGCCCGGAACTGATGCAGGCCGAAGCGTTGATGAGGGTTTATTATCAAGGTTTTCGAAGGGCCGGCCGCTTCGTCCGGCTGGCCGGGGCGGAGAGCATGGCCGAGGTCCGCTTCTTCGGCCGGGCCGAACCGGTCTCCATCGGTTACCGGCCGCTGATGGTCATCCGCAACGGCCAGGTCGCTTACGGAGTCGAGGTGGAACTGGACGGCCTTGACGACCAGTCCTTCATGGCCAGGGTTCCCAAGGGCAACATTCACCGGATTGACCGGCGCCGCTGGGTGGACGTCACCCTGATCACCCCGGCCGGCCGCCTTTCCGAGAGCCTGGTCTTCGATAACTTCACGCCGGAAAAGATCATGCGGCGCCAGTACTTCACGCCCAACCCGGCCGCCCTGGCCGGCGGCGCCGATCTGGAACTGGCCTACCACGACCGGGTCCAGGTCTGGGATTCGCCGACCACCCATTCCCTGCAGACCGACCAGGCGGCCCCGGCGCTGGTTATTAAATCGGCCCTGCCGGCCCAGCCGCAGCTGGCCGCCGTCAACCAGGAGCTGGCCGCCCTGAAGAAACAGCTGGACCGCAGCCGGGGCGAGGAGAAGAACCGGGTCGCGGCCCTGGCCGCCGCCCAGCTGGCCCCCAAGCTGAAGAATCTCGGGACCGAGGCAAAGAGCATCGAAGAGTTCTTCAGCCAGGCGGGCAGCCCCCGGACGCTGGGTCCGGAACTCCTACCCAGCTTTGAAATCAAGACTCCGGACGGCAAGTTCTTCTACCGGGTCGCGGTCAAGGCGCCGGACATCTTCCTGATCTCCAAGTACGACTCGGTCACCGGCCGCTATATCTCCAACGCCGGCCACAGCGGCAATTACGTGACCGCCGGCGAAGTGGCGATGGCCAATCCCAAGTACCTCCTGCAGCGGCGGTACCT
>JAKJFK010000005.1 GCA_022704925.1 candidate division TA06 bacterium
GGTCGGCGGCCACCTGCTCCGGATAGTTCGGGTTGAGGCCGCAGTAGGCGGCCAGCCGTTCCGGAAAACGCCGGACCGCTTCGATGTTGAGGCGGTTTCCACCGGCATCGGGCGAAAAGAGGGTGTCGTGGTGGCAGAAGACCAGCTGCTCCACCCCATCCCGTTCCAGCGTCTCGACCATGACCGGCAGTTCGCTCTGGCTGAGGAAGATGCCCGCGAAGGGTCCCATGTGCCCGTGCAGATCGTAAATCGGGCAGTCGTCCAGCCGGCGGTTGCGGAGGAAGGCCTCCCAGAGCGGATTCGGCTTCTTCATAATTCCACCTCGGCCAGAAGTTTTTCAGCGTTGCCGGCGGCCACCAGGCGGCGGCCGGATTCCGAAACGGCCGCGTGGACCAGCGGAAGCTGTGAGGCCTCCGGGTACCGTTCCGGGAAACCGCTTCCGAAGAGGAAGCGCTCCGGGCCGAACCGGGCCAGGCCGGCGTCGAGCCCGCCGGCCTCCAGCGCCAGGCAGCTGGTTTCCAGGTAAAGTTTGGGGTAACGCTCCAGCAGGGGCCAGGTATAACGGTTGACGCCCCAGATTCCGATATCGCAGAGGACGCAGGTAAGCTTCGGGTACTCGGCCAGGAAGGAGTAAATATCCGGCCAGCCAACTCCCTTCCCCCTCTTCATCGTTGAAAGCAGGACCGGGATCTTCCGCTCCGAAACCTCGTCGAAGAAACGGCCGAAGACGGTCCGGTTGAGAAGGAAATGGTGCGATTCCGGGAAGAGGCGCAGGGCCCGTATCCGGCGGCGCCGCATCGCCGGGAAGAAATCCGGGCCGATGATCTCCCCGGTCTGGGGCGGCAGTACCACCCAGCAGCCGAAAAGGTTATTCTTTCCCTTCAATTCATCCGCCAGCAGGCGGTTGCCGGTACCGGGAAAGTTGTCGTGCTGGGCGATATGCCAGACCAGGGCCCGGCCGATTCCCCGCCGGCGCAACTCGGCCTGGAGAGCGGCCGCGTCCGGGACGGCGCCGAAGACCGGCCGGAACGGCCGGCCCAGGTAAAGGTTGAAGTCGAACCAGTCCAGTTTCATTTTTCCCCCGCCGCGGCCGCCCGGCGACAGGCGGCGATCCGGGTCCGGGTCTCCGCCTCGCTCCAATCCGGGTGCAGGGAAACGAAGACCGTTCTCTTCAGGATGTCCAGGGTCCGCGGCAGCTGGTCCATCGAGTAATCGAGTCGCAGCCCCCGGTTCTCCGGCCGGTTGTAGGGATTCACCGCCGGGTGGTGGCCGGCCCGGTGCTGGAGGACCGGATCCCAGTTGATGTAAACGTGCTTGCCGGTGTCGAAGGGCAGCCAGCCGCCCACGCCCTCGGCGGCCGCGAAAGCGCGGGCCCGCTTCTCTTCGTCGAACTGGAAGGCGACCACCACCCCGCAGTCGCCCTCGGCATCATTGACGGGAGCGAACCTGATGCCGGGGGCCCCGGCCAGCGACTCGATGAAGAGGCGTTTCCGATGGCGCAGGTCGGTCAGGATCCCGTCCAGCCGCTGCAGCTGGATGCGCATCACCGCACCCATCAACTCGCTGGCCCTCAACTGGAGGCCGATGAAAATCGGCACAGAGAGTTCGGAGGCGTACTTGCGGAAGGCCATCCCGCTGTCGGCGAAGATGGCCATACGTTCGTAAACCGCGCGGTCATCGGTCACCACCGCCCCGCCCTCTCCGCAGCTGATAACCTTGTAGTAATTGAAGCTGTAAGTGCCGACCTCTCCCCAGGTACCGAGCCGCCGCCCCCCGAAGCTGCCGCCGTCGGCCTGGCAGCTGTCCTCGATAACCTTGAGGCCGCGCCGATCGGCGATCTCCCGGATGCGCCGCAGGTTGCAGGGCAGGCCGACCATGTGCACCGGGATGACCGCCCGCGTCGCCGGGCCGATCTTCCGTTCCAGGTCCTCCGGGTCCAAGCCGAGCGTCTCGTCAACCTCGGCCAGCACCGGGATGGCCCCGGCGGCCAGGACCGCCGAGGCGGTGGCCATGAAGGTGTAGCCGGGCACGATCACCTCGTCGCCCGGGCCGATCCCCAGGCCGGCCAGGCCGCACAGGAGGGCGGCCGTGCCGCCCCCGGAGAGGCAGAGCGCGTACCGGGAACCCATCGTCCGGGCCCATTCCTGCTCGAAACGCTCCACCTCCTGGAGGTGGCCCTGCTTCGGGTCCCCGGTCCGGAAAAGTTTCCGGCTCTCGATGACGCGGGCCAATTCCTCGATCTCTTCACGTCCGATGCGATACATGACTTTTCTCCTTACTGGTTGTGATCCACCTATTCTTCAAACCACCCCGGCCTGGATGCCAAGCCGTTCGAATTTCCCGAGCCAGCTCGAAACCCGGGCCTTCGAGGGAGCCGTCAACCCGGCGGCCGGGTTGGCCAGGCCGAGGTCGAGATACTTGCCTTCGCCCAACCGGTGGTAAGGAAGCAGTTCCACCCGCTCCACGCCGGGCAATTCCCGGGCCAGCCCGGCCACCAGCTTGAAAAGTTCCGGCCCGACATTGAAACCCGGAACCAGCGGCACCCGCAGCCAGATCCGGGCGCCGGCCCGGGCCAGGCGCTCCAGGTTCTCCAGGATCCCGGCGGCCGGAACGCCGGTCTGCCGGCGATGCCGGGAAGCGCCGGCCTTGATGTCGAAAAGGAAAAGGCCGGTGACCGGAAGCAGTGCCTCCAGCCGATCGAAGGGTCCGAAACCGCAGGTTTCGACCGCGGTGTGCAATCCCTCGCGCCGGGCCGCCTTCAACAGGGCCAGGGTGAAACCAGCCTGGAAGAGCGGTTCGCCCCCGGAAACCGTCATGCCCCCGCCGGAATATTCGTAAAAAAGCCGGTCCCGGAGAACGTCGGAAACGACTTCTTTGACTTCCAGCCGGCGGCCGGCCAGGCGCAGGGCGCCGGTCGGACAGCCCCCGACGCAGCGGCCACAGGCGGCGCAAAGGGAACGGTCGAACCGACGCTTTCCTTCAACCGAATGCGCGCCCCGCGGGCAGGCCGCCCGGCAGGCGCCGCAGCCGACGCAGAGGCGGCTGGTAAAAAGCAAAACCGGCTTCGGCGACCAGGATTCCGGGTTGTGGCACCAGCGGCAGCGGAGCGGACAGCCCTTGAGGAAGACCGTGGTCCGGATGCCGGGGCCGTCGTGCAGGGAAAACCGCTGAATGTCAAAAACGAGTCCGGAAGTCTTTCCCATGGTGCCGTTTCTCAACCGCCGTGGGCGCGCCGCCGGATGACGTCGGCCTGGACCTCCGGGCTGAGGTTGACGAAGAACTCCGAAAAACCGCTCACCCGGACGATCAGGTTCCGGTGCTTCTCCGGGTCGCGCCGGGCCGCCTCCAGCAGTTCGTTGCCGGTAAAATTGAACTGGAGCTCCTGGATGCGCCGGGCCACGAAAGACCGGGTGAAGGCCGAGAGCAGGCGCGTTCCCTCCGGACCGCGGAAGAAGGCCGGCTCGAACTTCATGTTGATCACGCTGCCACCGACCGCACCGGTGTAGTCGGGCCGGGCGACCGAACCGATGAAGGCGGTCGGCCCGCGCCGGTCGCGGCCGAAGTAAGGCGAGGCGGCATCCGAAAGCGGAGCACCGGCCCGGCGGCCGTCCGGGGTGGCGCCCACCTCCCGGCCGGCCGGGATATTGCTGACGTTGGCCGCCATCAGGCCGAGAAAGCGGCCGCCGCCGGCCAACCGGTGTTCGAGGCAGGCCGAGGTGAAGAGACGCACCACCGCCGCGGCGATATCGTCCACGTAAGAATCGTCATTGCCGTACTTGGGGGCCCGGTTCAGCAGCTTCAAACGCAAGGCTTCGCCCCCCTGGAAATCGGCGGCCAGGGCCTTCCGAAGCGCCGGCAGGCTTACTTCGCCGCTTTCAAACACCAGCCGCCGGACCGCGGCCAGGGAATCGGCAACCGAGGCCAGGCCCATGCCGGCTATCCCGTGAAAGCGGGGAAAGACCGCGCCGCCGTCATTGACGTCCCGGCCCCGGCGCAGGCAGTCGCGGGTCAGGGCCGACAGGAACGGGTCGGGAAACTTCCCGGCCGGAAACCGTTCGATATATTCGTTGACGGACCGGACATGGCCGGCCAGCCGTTTCCGGAGAACCGATTCAAAGAGCCGCCAGAGTTTGCGGTAGGAAGAACCGGGCGGCGGGCCGAAAAGTTCCAGGGCTTCGGAAAAACAGGCCAGCAGGTTGAAGCGGCTGTCGGACCAGGCCGGCTGGCGGCCGGGCAGCATCGTCTCGATGCAGCCGACGAAGCAATGGTCTCGGGCGGCCGGAAGCGGGATGCCGATCCGGACCAGGGCCGGAACCAGGACTTCGTCGTTGAAGATGGCCGGGAAGCCGATCCCGGTCTTGATCACTTCCAGGCAGGCCAGGTGGAATCTTTCCGGGGTGGCGTCGTGAAAACGGGCGCTCAGGTTGGCATAGGGCGTCTGGACCAGCCGGGTCGCTTCCAGGCAAAGGTAGCTCAACTCGTTGACGGCGTCGCGGCCGGCCGGCGTGAGTCCGCCGATGCAGATGTTCTGGACCTGGCCGAACCCGTCCAGCTTCACCCAGAGATGGCAAAGAAGATCGAGGGCCGCCGGCCGGGTGATCCGGCCGGCCCGGAGATCGCGCCGGTAGAAGGGGTAAAGATACTGGTCAAGTCGCCCCAGGGCCATGTGCTTACGTCCCTCGGAGGCAAAGGCCAGATGCGTGAGCCAGACCAGCTGCAGCGCCTCGTGGAAGCTCCGGGGCGGCGCCCCGGCGATCCGATTCAGGCCGGCGGCCAGCTCACGCCGGCCGGAACGTCCGGCTTCGCGCGCGAAGCGCCGGGCCAGTCCGGAGAAGGCCTCCAGGGTGATGACGGCCGATTCGAGAAAATCCCGGGCCGGCCCCGGCCGGCGCCGGTCCCGTTCCCGGCGGGCCCGGGCCGCCAGCCCGGCAATGCCAAGCCGGAGCAGGTCCGGGTAATGGGCCAGGGTGTGGTCGAAACCGGCCCGGAAGTCCCGCTGCCCCCGTTCCTGATGCTCGGCCAAGACCGCCTGGTACTCGGCGCGCCCGACGCCTTCCGGAAGTTTTTCCGCAAAGAAAAAACGGGGATCGCCGGCCAGCCGCTCGCCCGGCTCGAAGGCCGCCGGCAGGTTGGCCAGCACCGAGGCGAAGGCCCGGGCCCGGAAAATCGGCTCCGGCTCCCCGGCCGAAGCGCGGTAAGCCAGGACGCGCCAGTAAGGACGCAGGTCGAATTCGCCGCGGCGGCGTCTTCGGGCGCGCCCACGCAGTTTTTCCCAGTTCTTCCGTTCCGTCATCGCTTTAAAATCGTCTTCTCATGCCGGTCCGGCCCCGTCGTCCTCACCTTCCGAAGAAGAGCTGGCCGAGGGTGCGGCTGCCGCCGGCCCAGCGCATGGCGCTGGAGGCGACTCCGCCGGTTTCCGGGTCGGCGTCCGTCCAGACCAGGTCGAAGCCGATCGCCCCGCCGGCGGCGGCCGGCCGAAGCGTGATCGCGCCCAGCGGCACGGAAACCTCCACCGTGTATCCGCCGGCCGACCGCCGGGTCAAGACGGCGGCGGCCCCCTCGACACCCTTGACCTGGCAGGGACCGGAACTCTCCGGAAGCACCAGCAGGTTAAGGTCCGGTCGGGCCGAAGCGGATCCGAAATCGCCGGCCAGGTCCCGGTCAAACTTCAGTTCGAAACGATCGCGTTTCTCCGGGGCGCCGGTGAAAACGGCGTTATCGTCCTCGACTTCGATCGAAACATAGAGGTTGCGGCCGTCGTAGCCGGTCCGGACCGCGGCCCGGCCGTCCACCCGGAAGGCATACTTAAGGTTCTCGGCGCCCGAAACCACCTGCGGGAAGGCGCGGCCGAAGCGGCCCCAGCTGAAGGTATGGTACAGCCAGGCCGGCTGAACCTTCGACCAGTCGGTCACCCGGCCGCCGGTCGCCGTGACCCGCGGGGCGACCGTCAGCCAGCAGCGTTCGTACCAGGGATACTCGGCCTGGCCGTCGCTGAGCCAGACGCTGAAGGTGGCGTTCTCCACCGGGTAATCGAGGCCGATGGCCGTCGGGATGCGGCCAAAGGCCGCCTGGCCGGCCGGCAGGTCCGGCAGCTTGCCGTTGCGGTCGGGAAGCATCCAGTCGGTCTTGGTCACCATCCGGTCGCCCGGGAAGTTGGCGTCGAGTTTCAGACCGGTCAGCGGCCGGCCGGTATGGTTGGCCGTCCAGACGCCCAGGTCCACCCCGCCCCGGCCGTCGGGAAGGAAGGCCAGGCGCATCTCGACCGGCGGCGGCGGCGCGCTGGCCGAGCGGAGCGCGGCCAGGAAATCGGCCTCGGAAAGGTTGCGGTTCAAAAAGAAGAAGGGCTCCTCGGTCAGGGTCACCACGGTCTTGCCGTTGCCCACCACCGCACCTTCCAGCGGATTGCCGTACATGTCCAGCACGTCAACCTCGGCCGGAATCGTGAACCCTTCGACGGTCCGCGGCCAGGTCTTCCAGTGGATATCAAGGTTCGGCGTGTTGTTCGCCCAGGTCGCCGCGCCCAGCCGGCCGTCCTGGCGGTAAACGAAGAGCAGCGTGTCCAGCGGCTCCAGGTAAATATCCTCCTGCGGGACGGCATTGGCCAGGAGAAGTCCGACGCAACTGTAGCTGAAGCCGTGGGGGAGCGGCACGCCGTTCCAATCCATCAGGGGAAAATCGGTATTGAAGAGGCCGGTCCGCATCCAGAGGCGGCCGGTGTAGTGGCCGATGACCCGGGCGTCCTGGACCAGGGTCAGGAAGACCAGCTCCCGGGCGGTCCGGGCCGCCGAGGCGTAGACCGGCGTGTAGCCGGGCAGGGAGTGGAACATCTGCGGCTGGTTATCCCAGCCGACGCCGATGCAGCTCCAGGGCAGGCCGTACCGGCGCTGGAGTCCGCGCACCTTGACCGCGTCCCAGTACTCGAAGCTGTAGCTGGAGGCGCCGAATCCCTGGAAGGGCGGCTGACCGCCCAGTTCGGCCAGCATATCCTCGGTGTAATCCGGGGTGCAGCTCTGGCTGATGCCGGCCTTGGAACCGGCGTCGGCGAATCCCTGGCAGGTGGCATCCACGATCCGGGCGAATTCGCGCGGACTGAAGTACATCTCCGTCTCGTCGTCGATGGTCCACCAGTTGATCTCCGGCAGGTTGCGGCCCACTTCGGCGCAGTACTGGCGCCACTTGACCAGGTCGGGCATCATGGGCAGGCCGCCGGTCTCGGAGCGCCGGACCACGTCGCGCCGGCCGCTGCCGACCGATTTCGTGTCGGAAAGGGCCGCGTCGGCCAGGTGTTTGGGCAGTTGGGCCGGCCAGAGGCAGGGCATATTCTCCAGGCCCAGCGAGGTCGGCAATCGGTCGACCTCGTGCGCCGGATCCCAGACCCAGCGGTCCGGGGCCGGATTAATCGAGGCAGGAGAAGTAGCCCGGCTGGTCTTGCAGTATAACTGCCAACGGTGGCCCATGCGTTTCATCAGGGACAGGGCCGCCGGCAGGTTGTCCATGTTGCAGGCCAGGGCGTGGCGCGGCGCCGCCGCCGGCGGCTTCGGTAGAACCGCGTAGACCAGTTCGCCTTCCGGCGCCGGCCGCCCCTGGAGGCCGTAGAAGCAGCTGAAGAGGCCGCGGCGCACCGGGGTCAGCGGCACCTCGCGGCGCACGGTGGCGCCGGCCGTCACCGGGATTTCGACCGTGCCGGCGGCCACGCGCCGGTCGCGCACATCAACAATATCGTAAGCCAGGACGGCCGTCCCGGCCGCGTTGCCGCTGTTGGTAGCCCAGGCGACCAGGACCGGCCGGTCGTCGTAAAGGATGTTGCCCAGTTCCGCGGTGGCCAGGCCGGCTTCGATCGCCGCCCGCGGCTGGTAGGGAGTCGCCTCGCCGCCGGCCTCCAGCTGCACCGCGTCAACGAAACACTCCCGGGACGTCTGGACGCGCAGGACGAAACCGCCCGCCGCCAGGGGGCCGCTGGCGTTCACCCGCTGCCATTCGCCGCTCAGCCGGACCGGAATCGTCAGGCCGGCCGGCGGCTGGTTCTTTTCGTCGACGAACTGCTCCCGGCCGTTGCGGTCGGTCCGGGTGGCGGCCAGCCGAACCGTGGCCGTGGAGTTGGCCTCCCCGCGAATGTAAAGGGAAAGGGTGTAGGTACCGGCCTCGGCCAGGTAGACCAGCCGGCTGGTGCCGTGCGCGCCGGCCGGGATACGCTGGGAGTAACGGCCGTGGAAGGCGTTCCCCTCCCGGTGGTCCCGCTCGTCAAAGATGTGGAGGCTGAGATAGTTGTCGCTGACACCGCCCCAGCCGTCGGCGCCGCCGAGCTCGAAGGAGGAGTTCGGCCAGAGGTTCCGGCGGCCGTCCAAGGCGGCCAGCTTGACCGGGGTGACCCGCGGCTGATCGAGAGGCAGCGGCGTCTCAGCCTGGAGAACGGTCCGGCGGGACGTCTTCGCCTGGCCGGAGAGCACCTCCAGCGGAGCCTCCCGGCCCAGTTCGATCAGCGAGGTGCCTTCGGCGCTCGGACCGGCCGCCTCGGAAAGATCCGAGGTGATGTAGATGGTGTCAATCGCCAGCGTGCGGAGATTGCCCTCGTAGAGATGGCGGAAACCCTTGCCGCCGAACTGGACCGCCTTCAAGGTTATCTCCGCAACCGGCCGGCTCAGCTCAACTTCCCGGAAAGGACGCCAGTCGAACCGGCCCCGCCCCCGCCATTCGAAACGGGCCGCCGCTTCTCCCAATCCGACCTCGACGATGTTGTCCCGATCCTGCCAGTTGTTGCCGGCGACGCGCAGGAAGACCCGGTACTTTCCGGCCGGAAGCGGCCGGGCCAGCCGCTTCGAAGCGACCGGATCGACCGCGTTCTCGTGAATCTGGGCGTGGTAACCGCGGCCGACCGCGCCGTAGGAACGACAGGTGCTCTCGCGGGCGTACCAGCCGCGGGCATCCTCCTTGTGGTAGGGATAACGGACCAGGCCGTCAAATTCCTCGGCCTCGATCACCCGGCGATCGGCGCCGTGCGCGGAAGAAACGGCAAGCAGAATCAGGACGATCGACAGGCACAGGCGTCTTGACATCATGTCCCCCTTGTCAGAACCAGGTTACGCGGAACTTCGCTTGGACGCCCTCCGATGGGTCAAGGCGCCCGGCGTTAAAAAGAAGAAAATCTCACGAGGAAAAAACGCCCTTGATGACCCGGCCGGCGGCAACATCCTCCAGGGCCCGCTCGGCCGTCTCGATCCGGTACCGGCGCACGCTCCGGGCCAGGAGAGGCTGGAGGTCCGGGTGCTTCCGCAGAAAGTCCAGGTAGGCGCGGATATCAGCCAGCTTGTACTGACCGCTGCCGGTTATCCTGATCGCCTTGAAGGTGATCAGCTGAGGCTGGATCTCCACGCCGCCGCTGGCCGAATACTGGCCGGGGATGACGTAGCGGCCGAGCGTCCGGACCAGGTTGAGCCCCTCGGGAACGGCGGCCGGGGAACCGCTGGCCTCGAAGACCAGGTCGGCGCCGTTGCCGCGCTTCATTTTTTCGGCCAGCCGGAGGATTTTTTGCAACCGGTCGGCTTCACTCGTCCGGCGGTAATCGATGGTCAGGACCGCCCCGAGCTCACGGGCCAACGCCAGCCGTTTCGGATGGGAACTCGACCCGATCAGGACCACCCGGCCGCCGGCCCGGGCCGCCCAAGCGGCCGCGAAGAGTCCGACCGGACCGCTTCCCTGGACCACCACCAGTTCCCCGGCCCTGGCGCCGCCGGCGAAATCAAAGGCCCGGATCACGGTCGGCCCGGCGCAGGCGAAGGCGGCCACCGCATCCGGGTCCAGGCCGGCCGGAACCTTGACCAGGTTGGCGGTCGGGCTGAAAAGGTACTCGGCGAAACCGCCGTGGAAATGGGGGGCCTGGCCCGGATCGGCCAGGTAGGTCACTCCAAAATTCAGGCAGCTGGCCGTTTCGCCCCGGCGGCAATTGAAACAGCGGCCGCAGGGCAAAGCCACGCAGGCGATGGCCAGGTCCCCGACCTTGAGGCGTTCTCCCAGGCCGTCAAGCCGGCGGCCCGGCCCCAGCTCGATCACCCGGCCGACAAATTCGTGGCCGATGATCAGGCCGCCCGTCGGCACCGGAAGCCGGCCGGCCCGGATGTGCAGATCGGTGCCGCAGATGCCGCTGCGTTCAAGCTTCAAAAGGGTCCGCCCCGGGGCCGGCCGGGCCACGGGATAAAGGCGGATCTCAAGGGGGCGGCCCGGGCCGGTGAAGACCGCCGCCCGCCCCGGAGACGCCGGTTTCGGATTCACCGGGTGACCCCGCTGTTGAGCAGGAAGGAAAGGATCTCCTGGTGGCCGAAGGAGTGAGCCCACTTGAGCGGCGTATTGCCCAGGTTGTCCTTGATGGTTGAATCGGCCCGGTAATTCACCAGCAGCTTGACCAGTTCCAGGTGGCCGGCGGTCACGGCCCAGATCAAGGCGGTCCGGCCGGCGTTATCCCGGCTGTTGAGCGGGGCGCCCAGCATGATCAGGAGACGCGCTGTTTCACGGTGGCCGCCGGCGGCGGCATACATCAGGGGCGTAGCCCCGTTCTGGCTGTCGGTTATGTCCACCCGGGCGCCGGCCTCGACCAGCCGCCGGATCTCCATGTCCGCGCCGGAACGGGCGGCCGCCAGCAGGTCATCGTTCAACTGGCGCCGCCGGCCTCCGAAACGGCCCAGCAGGCTGCCGAGCCGGCCGGGCGCTTCGGCCGGCAACTCGGACGGGGCCGACTTCCGGGAGAACTTGTCCCAATCAATATCCTGCAGTCCGCCCTGGAGCGTCTTTTCCACGAAATCGGGTATGACGGTCGCGTCTCCCTCGGCCGTCGCGCCGGCCGCCCGAAGCATCCCGGAAATCACCTCGTGCTTGCACCACTCCGACAATCCGAGGGCGTTCAACCCCTTGCCGTTGCGGGCGTTGATATCGGCCCCGATCTCCAGCAGCAGGTGCACGACGTTGTCATGATTCTTGATGACCGCCAGCATCAGGGCGGTATCGCCGGCCCGGTTCCGGGCATTGACGTCGGCGCCGGACTTGATCGCCTCCTGGACCCGGTCAACCCGGCCTTCGTAGGCCGCGGCCAGCAACCGGGCATTCTGCTCTTCCTGCTTCCGTTGGGGGTCTTCCCGCGACCGAAAAATATTGCCGTCCACGCTTCTCCTTTTTCAAAGGCGGATTTTGCAATAATAAAAATTTAAAGAAGAAACACCTAAAACATTCTGATAATACCATACGATCACGGGTAGTTCAAGGCAAAAAAGCGGCCTGATCGAACCAAAACTTTTCGTGGTATAATTTTGTTTGACGCTTGTTTACCGGCAATTTTCAACCGTTTCCGGCAAGGAGGTAAAATGTTCAAGGAAGTCAGGCGCCACGCGATCACCGAATACCGTACCGAATCGAGAACTTCGGCCGACTCCTGGGCGGACGAGGCCTACCGGCGTGAATATCACGCCTTCACCTCGCTGGTCTGGAGCCCGAAGCGCAAAAAATTGTACTGCGGTCTGACCAACTTCGGAAATGATCTGCTCTGGGAATTCGACCCGGCCGGCGGCACCTTCAAGGACCTCGGGTACCGGCAGGCCGGCTTCTGCGAACCCTTCGACATAAAGCTTCACCGCTCCCTGGAGATCGATTCCCGGGGCGTCCTCTACGGGGCCACCAGCTGCCTTCACGGCATCGAAAAGCGCGCCGAAGGGCCGGGCGGCAAGGTCTTCAGTTACGATCCCGAGACCGGCCAGTACCGGCTCCTGGCCATTCCCAAGTCGCGCGACTACATCCAGACCATCAGCCTGGACGAAAAACGGGCCATGATCTACGGCTTTACCTACCCGGTTTTCGAATTCTTCGCCTACTCGATCGGGGAGAACCGGGTCCGTTACTGCGAGTACCAGGAGAGCATCGTCCACGTCGGGGCGGTGGACGACCGCGGCCGCTACTGGGGCACCTGGAGCAGCCGTCACCATCTCTTCAGTTACGACCCGGCCGAAAACCGGGTAACCTATCACCAGCACGGTTTCCCGGAGACCTTTCACAGCCTGATGTACCCGAACGCCGGCCCGGTCGACGCCATGATCAACGGCGGCGACGGCTTCATCTACGCGGCCACCGAAAACGCCACCCTCTACCGGCTCGACCCGGAAAGCGCCCGCCTGGAGTACCTGGGCAAGCCCTACCCGGGCAATCGGATGCCCGGCCTGCAGGTGGCCGCCGACGGCCTGATTTACGGCTGCGGAGGAAGCGATAATCAGCCGGTCGTCTTTCGTTACGACCGGCGGTCCGGCCGCTTCGAAACGCTGGGCGAAATCAGGACTTCGGCCGGCGGCGAGGTCTGCTTCCGGACCCACGACCTGGAAGTGGTGGGTAATACCATCTACGTCGGCGAGACGGATAACCCGAGCCGGACCAACTACCTCTGGGAATGCCGGATCTGAACCGCGGCCGGGGCTGAAGACCCCGGGATCAAAGCGGTTCTCCATCGTAGGGCACCGCCTCGGGCGGTCCGTCCAGTTCCAGGGCGATGACCGTGTCATGCCGGTCCGGCGGCCGCGCCGGCAGACCCTTCAGGATCAGCCGACCCGCGCCGGGCTGCTCGATCACCGGCACCGGCCGGCCGGTGGCCAGCAGCCGGGCCGAGAGGACCCGGTTCTTCACCCCGACCAGCGCCGCGGTCCGGCCCGGCCAGCGGAAGAGGTGCCAGTAGGCCGTGCGGCCGACCGCGGTCATGGTGCCGGCCATGCCGCCCCCCCAGGCGCCGCCCCAGCCCTTGGGCAAAAGCTCCGAGCCGTAGATGGAAGCGCCGTTGGCCTGCATCCAGGCGCCGATCTCCTCCAGCCGCCGGATCTCCTTGTTCCGAAGCGTACCATCGGGCCGGGGACCGATGTTGAGCAGGAAATTGCCGCCGCCGGCGGCCGCCTGGACCAGGTGCTGAATCAGCTGGGTAGCGGTCTTGAAGTTCGGATTGTTCCGGATGTAGCCCCAGCCGCAGAAATCGCCCATCGTCATGCAGGTCTCCCAGGCCCGGCCGGCGGCCGAGGCGGTGACGTGCTGTTCCGGAGTGTCGATATCCTCGTCCAGACCAGAGCGGTTGTTGATGATGATCCCCGGCTGGAGACGCCGGGCGGCCGCGTTCAGCTCGGCGGCGCGCCAGAGCCGAGCCATCTCGGTGCGTTCCACACCCGGTATCCAGCCGCCGTCGTACCAGAGAATGTCGATCGGGCCGTAATTGGTCAGTAGTTCCCGCACCTGGGCGTGGGCCTGCTCGACCATCGCCTCGAAGCTCTCCGGGTACTTTTCCCGATTGAAGTAACCGGGGAAACGCCAGTCCAGCAGTGAATAGTAGAGGCCGACTTTCAACCCGGCCCGGCGGCAGGCCTCGACGTACTCGGCCACGAAATCCCGGCCGGCGGCCGTCCGGACCGAGGTGAAATCGCTGGCCCGGCTGTCGAAGAGGCAGAACCCGTCATGATGGCGAGTGGTCAGGACCGCGTAGCGCATCCCGGCCGCCCGGGCCCGCTGCAGCCAGGCGTCGGCGTCGAAATGCTTCGGTTGGAAGCGCCGGGCCAGCTTCGCGTACCCGGCGGCCGGAATCCGCTCGACGTACATCACCCACTCGCCCCGCTTCAGAAGCGAGTAAAGTCCCCAGTGGATAAAGAGGCCGAAACGCGCCTGGTTGAACCAGGCCAGCCGTTCCGACCTGGAGACCGCCCCGCCGTCCGCTGTATTCATTCCCGTCCCCCGTTTGGCAAGCGACTACAGAAAGACGATGAAGTTCAAGCGGATATTTTACCCGGATCATCCCGGTTCGGCAAACGCCGATTTCATCTTTACAGGGTCAAAAGGACGGGTTATAATTGAACCACCATGATTGAAGGCGTAAAGGTCAAGCGGCTCAAGGTCGTCCCGGACGAACGGGGACGGCTGATGGAAATCCTCCGGTCCGACGACGAACTCTTCAGCCGTTTCGGCCAGGTCTACCTGACCACCGTCCTGCCCGGGGTGGTCAAGGCCTGGCATTGCCACAAGAAGCAGACCGACAACCTGGCGGTGGTCCGGGGAATGATGAAGGTCGTCCTCTACGACAACCGGCCGAACTCGGCCACCCGCGGCCAGCTGAACGAATTCTTCGCCGGGGAGCACAACCCGATCCTGATCCAGGTGCCGCCGGAGGTCTATCACGGCTTCAAGTGCGTCGGCGCCGAAGAGGCACTGGCGATCAACATTCCCACCGAAGTTTACAATTACCACGAACCGGACGAGCATCGGCTCGACCCGCACTCCGGCGAAATCCCCTACTCCTGGGAAAGAGTCGACCGATGAAGGGCGTGGTCCTGGCCGGGGGATTGGGCAGCCGCCTCCGGCCGCTCACCAAGATCACCAACAAGCACCTCCTGCCGGTCTACGACCAGCCGATGATTTATTACCCGCTCCGGCGGCTGGTGGAGGCCGGCATCACCGAGATCCTGCTGGTGACCGGCGGCGTCTATGCCGGCGAGTTCCTGCGGCTGCTGGGCAACGGCGCCCAGTTCGGCCTGAAGCACCTTCATTACACCTACCAGGAGGGCGAAGGCGGCATCGCGGCCGCGCTCGCCCTGGCCGAAGACTTCGCCGACGGGGACCGGATCGCGGTCATCCTGGGCGATAATATCTTTCAGGAACCGATTAAACCGTACGTAAAAAATTACCGCCGCCAGGCCCAGGGGGCCCGGATTCTCCTGGCCGAGGTCGCCAACCCGGAACGCTTCGGCTGCCCGGAGCTGAAGAAGGGAAAGCTGGTCCGGATCGTCGAGAAGCCGGCGGCGCCGGCCAGCCGCTACGCGGTCACCGGCCTCTACTTTTACGACCGGGAGGTCTTCGACATCATCCGCCAGCTGAAGCCCTCGGCCCGGGGTGAGCTCGAGATCACCGACGTCAACAACCATTACCTGAAGAAAGGCCGGTTGGAGTACGACCGGCTGGCTGGATGGTGGACCGACGCCGGCGCCTTCGATTCGCTCCTGCACGCCAGCAACCTGGTGGCCGCCGACCGGCGGCGAAAATGAAGCTCCTGGTCACCGGCGGCTGCGGCTTCATCGGCTCCAACTTCATCCTGCACGTCTTGCGCAGCCATCCAGGCGACCGGGTGGTCAACCTCGACAAGCTCACCTATGCCGGCAACCCGGCCAACCTGGCCGAAATCAAGGGTGATCCCGGCTACGAGTTCGTCCGGGGCGACATCTGCGACGCCCGGCTGGCGGCCGAGGTCCTGGCCGGCTGCGACGCGGTGGTCAACTTCGCCGCCGAAAGCCACGTGGACCGCTCGATCCGGGAACCGGATCCCTTCCTGCTGACCAATTTTATCGGGACCGGGGTGCTGCTGGAGGCGGCCCGGCGCTTGAAAATCCCCCGCTTCCTTCACATTTCGACCGACGAGGTTTACGGCCCGATGGATTCGGGCCAGGCCGACGAGTCCGCCCCGCTCCACCCCTCTTCACCCTACTCGGCCAGCAAAGCCGCCGCCGATCACCTCTGCCTGGCCTATCACGCCACCTACCGGCTGCCGGTGCTGGTAACCCGCAGCAGCAACAATTACGGGCCGCGCCAGTACCCGGAGAAACTGGTGCCGCTCTGTATCCTCCGGGCGCTGGCTGGCGGCGAGCTGCCGCTTTACGGCGACGGCCAAAACCGCCGCGACTGGCTCTACGTGGAGGACAACTGCCGGGCCATTGACCTGCTCCTGCGCCAGGGCCGGGAAGGAGAGATTTACAACATCGCCGGCGGCCGGGAATTGAGCAACCTGGAGGTGGCCGGCCGCATCCTGGAACTGGCCGGCCGGCCGCCGGCCCGGGTAACCTTCGTGGCCGACCGCCCCGGCCATGACCGGCGTTACGGAATCAACTGGGAGAAACTGAAGGGAATGGGCTGGCGGCCGGAGGTCTCCTTCGAGGAAGGCCTGGCCCGCACCCTGGACTGGTTCCGAAAAAATCCGGGACGGGAAGCGCGGCGGCCGAACGGGAAATGAAGCGGCTGAAATTGCTGGTAACCGGCCACCGCGGCCTGCTGGGAAGCGACCTGGCCGCCGGCCTGGCGAAGGAGTACGAGGTAACCGGAATCGGCCGGGCCGAATGCGACCTGACCCGCCGGCCGGCGGTGCTGGAGGCCCTGAAGCGTCTCCGGCCCGACCTGGCGGTCCACGCCGCCGCCTGGACCGACGTGGACGGCTGCGAACGGGAGCCGGAGACCGCCTACCGGGTCAACGTCCTGGCCACCGGCCACCTGGCCGAGGCCTGCCAGCGGCTGAAAATCCCCCTGCTTTACATCTCGACCGATTTCGTCTTCGACGGCCGAAAAAAATCCCCCTACCGGGAATCCGATCCGACCAACCCCATCCAGGTTTACGGCCGCTCCAAGCTGGCCGGCGAAACGGCCGTTCAGAATCTCTGCGAACGGTTCTTCATCGTGCGCACCGCCTGGCTCTTCGGCCGGCACGGCCGAACCTTCCCGGCCCGGATCCTGGAAGCGGCCCACCGGGGCGAAACCGCCCCGGTCATCAGGAACCAGACCGGTTCGCCCACCTACACGGTGGACCTAACCCGGGCGGTCGGCGAAATCCTGCGCGGGGGCGGTTACGGACTCTACCACGCGGTCAATCTCGGCGCGGCCTCGCGCCTGGAACTGGCCCGGGAGGTTCTGAAACAGGCGGGGCTGAAAGGACGGTTGAAGCCGGTGACGGCCGCGGAGCTGAAACTGCCGGCGCGACGGCCGGCCCGGTCGGCCCTGCGGACCCTGGTCCTGGAGGCCGAAACCGGCCTGAAGATGGCCGAGTGGCCGGAGGCGCTCCACCGTTACCTGGCCGAAGAAACGGATTGAATCTCAAGAAACCGGCCGCGGCTTGCGACCCAACCAGACTGCCACCCGGTAGTAGAGAATCAGGGCCACCATCCGCAGGGCCAGCTGCACCGTCCGCCACTTGTGGCCGGTAACCGAGGAGACGCCCACCCGGGGCAGGTAGTTGACCGGCACCTCGATGTAACGAAGCCGGTTGATGACCGCCAGGATCATCATCTCCGGTCCGAAATGCTCCCGCTGGACCGTGAACTGGGAGCGGATCTTCTCCAGGGCCGGCCGCTTGATCAGGCGCATCGTGCAGCCGACGTCGGTGAAGGTGGTGGTGTTGAAGAGAAACTCCAGCATTTTGGCCACCGCCCAGTTTCCCCACTTGAGCAGCGGCCCCATGTTGGCGCCGGCCCAGATCAGGACCGAGGTGGTCCGGGTGCCGAAGACCGCCTCGAAATCGTCGGAGTAGGCCAGCAGCTTGAAGATATCGTGGGCGGCGAAGGTCCCGTCGGGCTCGGAAAGAACCAGCAGTTCGCCCCGGGCCTCGCGGAAACCGCGCTGGATGGCCGCCCCGTAACCCTGGCGCGGCTCGAGGACCTCGCGCGCCCGCGTCCGGGCCACCTCGGCGCTGGTGCCTTCCCGGGCGTTGTTGTTGACCACGATCACCTCGTCAACCACGCCGGTGGCGAAGAACTCGTCCACCACCCGCCGGATGGAATCCTTCTCGTTGTAGGTCGGCAGGATCACCGACACCATCCGGTCACGCCACATGGCCGACCTCCCGCGGAACCGGACCCCGGCGGCGCCACTCAACCAGCCGGACAAAAGCGAAGGCGGCGAAGATCATCACGTAAGGCATCAGCGGCAACCGGTAGCGGATGGTCGCCCGGGCCATGACGGTAAGGGTTGAGAAGACAACCACCAGGACCAGCGGAATCAGCGTCCGACGCCAGTGGCGCCGGGAGAGGAAGACGCCGGGCAGGAAGAGCGTGATGGCCACCCCGGAGGTCAGCAGGCTGACCAGCAGGTGCAGGATGTTGTAATAGCGGCCACTCACGCCCACGCCCCGGTGGGGATAGAAACGCCAGAAACGCACGAACCGGTCGGCCGCCAGCCGGGCGTAGTCACCCGGCCGGGACAGGATGAAGCCGAGGGCCGCGCGGCGATACCAACGGCTGATCTCCAGTTCGGAGCGGCCGATAAACCGGCGTTCGGGCTCCTCGCCGTGGAAGAACCCGGCCGGCGTCTTCATCATCCGGACCGCGCCCGGATTGTTGGCGATGTAGAGAACCTCGCCGGCCACCGTCGGCATAACCACCAGTTGCTTATGGATGCGGTAATTCCGGATGACCCAGGGTGAAAAGACCAGCAAGGCCAGGCCGCCGGCCAGGAAGACTTCCCGGCCGGCCCGCCGCGGGTCCCGGCGGCCGATGAAATAGGCGGCCAGCAGAAAGGGCATCAACACGATCGCCTGGGCCCGGGTCAGGGCGGCCACGCCGAGCAGCAGGCCGGCGGCCGCCGGGTTGACCGGCGCCGGCCGGCGGAGTCCACGCACCAGGAAGAAGACCGGCAGGATGAGCACGAAGATGGTGACGCTCTCCGGCGTCAGGTAGCCGGTCCAGTGAATCGACTCAGGCAGGACGGCCATTCCGAAGGCGGCCAGCCGGGCCACCGGTTCAGAGTCGAAGAGATCCCGCCCCAGCAGGTAGGTGAAGACCGCCGTCAAGCTGGAGAGTATGGCCAGCAAGATCTTGACCGCCAGGTAGTTCTCGCCGAAGAGCCGGAAAACCGGGACCAGAATCAGGGAAAACCCGGGCTCCCGCCAGGAGTAGAGCGGGGTATCGCCCGGATAGCAGGAGACCGAGCGGGGCATGCTGTAGCCGCGCCCCTCGATCAGGGACCAGGCCGCCTCCTTGACCCCCTCCTCGCCCCAGTCGTCCACGCGGTTGTCAAGCGAGGCGATCCAGAGGACCCGCAGGGCCAGCCCAAGCAGGAAGATAATCAGGAGCATTCGTTTCATCGGGTTTCCTAATAAGGATAGCTGCCCGGTCTGACATTCAAAAACCGGACACGGATATTTTAACCGTTGCCCGGCTTTTAGGCAAAAAACACTTGACTTCCCCGGAAGGCCGGTGTTATCGTTAAAACCGGCCGGTTGATAAATCATTTTCAAACGAAAAGGGAGGCGGAGATGGCCAGGAGAATGGTATCGGCAATAATGGTGCTGCTGCTGCTCGCGCTCTGGTGCTCGGCCGGGGAAGCCGGCATGAGGGAGGCCGAAGAGCTTTACCGGCAGAAGAAGTTCGTCGAGGCCGAGGCCGAGATCCGCAAGGTTCTCCAGGAGAAGCCGGATGCCGGCGGCGGAACCCTACAGCTCCTGCTCGGCCATACCCTGAACGCCCAGAAAAAATACCCCGAGGCCTACCTGGAGTTCAAGAAGGTGGCCGGGATCAAGGGTGTCGCCGTCAACCTGGCCTTTCTCGGGGAGTTCAACGCCGCCGAGGCCCTGGACAGCCAGCGCAAGGATACCGAGGCGCTGGTCGAATTCCGCCGGGTCCTGGAGATGAAGGACCTGCACGACAACAGCCGGGCCTCGGTCTTGCTTTCAACCGCCCGGATCCTGCGGCGCCAGGAAAAACTGGACGAGGCGGAGGCCGAGTACCGGAAAATCGACGGGCTGAAGGAGATCACCGCCCACTACCGGGTCTCGACCCTGACCGCACTGGCAAACCTGCTGCGCGACCGGAAGAAATTCCCGGAGGCGATCACCGAGTACCGGAAGGCGCTGGCGGTCGAGGGAATCGTCCCGGTCCAGCAGGCCTCGATCCAGATGAACATCGCCGGGATAGTCAACCTCCAGGGCGATAAGGAGGCGGCCGTCGCCGAGTATCGGAAGGCAGCCGCCATCGAAGGCGCCGGCGATTCGCAGCGGGCGACCGCCTATTTCGAGGCCGGCGATCTCCTCAAGTCGCTGAAGAAGTACGACGAGGCGAGCGCCGAATACCGGAAGGTCCTCGCTTTGAAGGAGACCTCCGAAGCCAATCGGAAACGGGCCGAGGGATCCATCGCCGCCTGCGAGAAATTGAAGGCCGGCGCCTGAACGGATCCGTTGCCGGCCGGGTTCAGAGCAGGCCGGCCAGGTGGGCGACGTCCCGCTTCAGCACCTCGCGCCGGGCCGGAAGCTCGAACTTGCCCAGCGACTCGTCCTCGATGGTCAGCGGTCCGGCGTAACCGGCCCGGGCCAGAATCCGTACCAGCCGGCTGTGGTCAATGTCGCCTTCGCCGATCGGGCTGACATAGATCTTGTAATCCAGACCGGGCTCCCGGCGCCGCTCTCGGATCTCCTCGGGAAAGCGGATATTCTTGACATGGGTGTGTTTCACCTGTCCGGCCATCTCCTCGAAGACACGGTAAACCTCGCTGAGCGGCAATCCGGACCAGTAGAAGTTGCCGGTGTCCAGGGTGATGCCCAGGCGCGGATCGCCCACCCGTCCGATTACCTGGCGCAGGAATTCCGGGTCGTTGCCCTGGATACCGTGGTTCTCGATGCCCAGCTGGACACCGGCCGCCGGGGCGGCGGCCAGAACCGCCTTCATGCACTCCACGAAACGGTTCACCCGTACCTCGAACGACTCCTCCTTCTCCCCCTTGGTCACCGCGTCGATCCGGATCGCCGGCACCGAGAGGGCCTGGGCGGTCTTGATGACGTCGATCACCCAGCGCACCTCGGCGTCCGGGTCGGCACTGTTGAAGTTGTTGTGAAGCAGGAAGGCGCTGACCCTGACACCGGCCGGCCCGAAAAGGTCCCGGATGGCGCCGGCGGCCGCCTCCGGGGCGAAGGTTTGCTTCTCCCAGGCGTCGGGCCGGTAAACGCTGTAATCACGGAAGAATTCGAGCTCAAGATTGGCCAGTTTCAAATCGTCCAATCCGGACCGGATGCTTTCGTAACCGGCCGATTTCAGAATGCCGTCCCTGATCGCTACGTACATCTTGCGCCTCCTGGTTGCGAACCTGACACTTTCGTCGAGAACTTCACCGGTAAATTGTAAACCGCGGCGGCCGTTCTCGACAAATGGAGGCCGGAAACCGGCGGTTGACGAAAAAAACCGGAAAGTGCTACCTTATGACCGGGTTGGGGGAATCGATTTCCCGCGGGAATGCTCCTGGCCGGAAAAAACTAAGGTGATCCTTATGAAAAGACAATGGCTGTGGCTGGCCGTCCTGATCTGCTTGACCTTCAGCACGTCGACCTGGGCCGACGGCGATCAGGCGCAGCAGTTCTACCGGGATAAGAAGTTCGCCGAGGCGGAGGCCGAATTCCGGAAGGCGCTGGCGGAAAAACCGGCCGGCCCGGAGGCCGCCCAGTACCAGATGATGATCGGCCACTCGCTGAACGGGCAGAACAAGTATGCCGAGGCGGCGACCGAATTCCGCAAGGTGGCCGAGATGAAGGATGTCCCGGCCACGATCCGGCTTAACAGCGCCCTGGGCGTCGGCCGGGCGCTCTACCTGCAGAAGAAGTATGATGAAGCGATCGCCGAATACCGGAAGATCCTCTCCCTGGAGGGAACGCGGGATGTCAATCGGGGAGAGATTTATTACGCGGTCGGAAATATCCTGGCCGAACAGAAGAAGGCGCCGGAAGCCGCGGCCGAATACCGGAAGATCCTGGAATTGAAGGAGGCGCCGCCGCACCACAAGTCACAGGCCTATACCGGCCTGGCCAACCTGCTGAGGGCGGAGAAAAAGTATCCGGAGGCGGTCGAGGAACTCCGGAAAATATCCGCCATAGAAAGCATCACGGCCAGGCAAACAGTTCCGGCCCAGATTCAGATCGCCACGCTGCTGCTCGAGGACAGAAAGCCGGACCAGGCGCTGGCCGAGTACCGGAAGGCCCTGACGACGCCGGAAATCACCGATCCCCAGCGCGCCCAGCTTCTGAACGCCTCCGGAGAGCTGCTCCAATCGCAGGGCAAGTACGAGGCGGCCATCGCCGATTATCGAAAGATCCTGGAACTCAAGGATGTCCCGGATAAGACGAAGCAGAAAGGGCAGGCCAATATCGCCGCCTGCGAGGAAAAATTGAAGGCCGGTCAGAAATAAAGCTTTGAGGCCGTCCGGACCGGGGCCGTTCCCTGAATAAGGGGGAACGGCTCTTTTTTTTTTGCAAAAGGCGCCTATTCGAAGACCACCAGCTGGTAGCCGTCGACCTCCGGCACCCGGACCGAGAGGTACCCGCCGGCCCGCGTCCATTCAAGGTCCCGGCCGGAGGGGGCCAGGTAGATCCGGCGCGGCCGATGTCCGTCGGCCCGCAGTTCCAACCGAAGGTCGCGCGCCAGAATCGGTTCCTCGATGACCTGGACGCTAGGCCCGCGCAGCTCCGGAAGGTAGGTGAGCAGGTGAACCAGCCGGCGGCCGCCGGGCTGAACGGTAACGGTCACCTGGCCGAAGGAAGGCAGGCCGGCGACCCGGACCAGCGGATCGGGATGCAGCCGGTCCAGACAGTTCCCGAGC
Source organism: candidate division TA06 bacterium (assembly GCA_022704925.1). Lineage (GTDB taxonomy): Bacteria > Ratteibacteria > UBA8468 > MWAK01 > MWAK01 > MWAK01. The sequence continues at coordinate 22,327 of JAKJFK010000005.1, forward strand.
AGCTGCCGGTAGGCCGGCACCGCCTGCTGGTAATAACCCCGGAAAATCGGAAAACTGAAGTGGCAGATGTTGCCGTATCGGACCAGGGCCGGCCGGCCGGTATCCTTCTCCGGCGGTATGTAGAGGTTCTCGTGGTAGCCGTCCCAGGACTGCTGGTTGAAGTAGGACTTGTAGAGACGGGCCAGGACGGACGCGCCCGGACCGGCCTCTAAGGCCACGCCGGGCAGGTAGATGGTGGTGGCCAGGTCCGGCAGGCCGCGCCGGAAGGAGGGGACGGCCTTGAAGAAGGTGTAGTGATGCGCCTCCGGCCCCAGGTACTTGAGCCGGTACTCCTTGAGGGCGAAACCGGTCCCGGCCGGGTTGAGACCGGCGAAGGCGGAACTGACCAGGAGGCCTCCCCGCTTCAGGTGGGCGCGCAGCTTCGCGGCCAGGCCGGGATCGAGCCGGACCGAGTCCGGCAGGAGCAGGAGCCGGTACTTCTCCAGGCCGGCCCGGCCGTCCACCAGGTCAAACTGGCACTGGAGTTCCCGCAGCAGCCGGGTCGCGCCCTTGACCGAGGCCAACTCCTCGGGGCCGAACCCGGGCGCCGGGCTCGGGAAATGCTCCAGGCCGGGATGGAGAATGGCCGCCTCGGCAAGGGACGAAGCCCGGTCGGTCCAGGGCTCGAGTTCCCGGACCTGCCGGTAAACCCGCTTGACCAGGTCGTAAACGGCCGGTTCGAGCCGGCCGCGCGGATGCATATGGTCGCCGATCGAGCAGGTACCGCCGTTGCTGATCGAGTAGTAGCAGTCGTAAAGGAGCGAGTGGAAGGTGCGCAGCCCGCCGAAATCGCCCCAGCCGAGGTGAAAACGGCCGGTCATGGTAAAGTAGGGTTTGCCGAGTGTCCGGGCGTAACGGATGGCAAAGGGCAGGTGCTCGTAGCCCCAGCCGCCGGTGGGCAGCACCTCCAGTTCCAGGTGGGTCGGCTGCTGCCGGTAGGGCATGCCGTTGAAGTAGAGCTGGGTCGGCCGCCGGGAGAGTTTGCGCACCAGCCGGGCGGCGTCGGCCATGAAACGTTCGGTGACCAGCCGGCAGTAATCGCGCGCCTGGCGGTCGTCGAACTTGTCCATCCCCAGTTTCTCCATCCCCTCCAGGCACTCGACCCCGTAGCAGGGGCTGAGGTTGAAACAGTCGAGGAAGATGCCGTCGACCGGGTAGGCCTCCAGCACCTCGCCGATCATTCCCAGCAGGTAATCCCGGTAGCCGGTGTTCAGGCAGAGGCCGCGGAAGCTGTGCCCCTTCTGCTCGATGGCGTAGACGCGGCCGTCGGCCCGCACCTTTGACCATTGCCGGTTGCGCAGAGCGTGCTCGTGGTCGATGCCGGCGTTGAAATAGGCGGCCACCTTGATGCCACGCCGGTGGCCGGCCTCGACCATCGGCCCCAGCAGGTCGGCCTTCGACGGAATCAGGCCGGGATGGGGAAGGCCGATCCGGCTCGGGTAGTAGGTGAAGCCCAGGTTGCACTTGGCGAAGACGGTGATGTAATCGACCCCGGAATCGGCCAAGGCGGCGGCGAAGGCCTCGGGGTCGAAATCGCGGCCGACATCGTAAACGGCCGGCATGGTGTGGAAATCAAGGTGGATGGCCCGCCGGGTGGGAATCGAAGCGATGGACATGGCGTCTCCCGAAAATGGTAAAATGGTAAACAGTGATATCGGTAACAAAATGCACGCGGCGGCAAAGGCTTTCCTTATTTAAGCATCTAAAAAGGCCTCCGCGCAAATCCGGCCGGGCTTGGGGCCGGGTAGGACGGTAAAGCACGCGCTGAAAAGCGGAAGGGGTCTTCTTTCCTGCACACGCCGGGAGGGTCGGAATGAAAAAAGAGAGCGGCGGGAACTGGCACGCGCGTTCCTTCTTCGGACTGCACTACGACCTGCACGCCAACGCCCAGGACACGGTGCTGGGGCGCGACACCGACTTCGAGCACATCTACCGGGAACTTAAGAAGGTAAAACCGGACTTCGTCCAGTACGACGGCAAGGGGCACCCGGGCTACGCCGGCTACCCGACCCGGGTCGGCACTCCCTCCCCCGGCATCGTCAAGGACGCCCTCAAGGTCTGGCGCGAGGTGACCAGGAAACTGGACATACCGCTCTCGGTCCACTACTCCGGGGTCTGGGACAAGGCGGCCCTGGCCAGGCACCCGGAATGGGGACGCATCAAGGCCGACGGTTCCTGGAACGACATCATGACCTGCTGCAACAGCGATTACACCGAAAAACTGATGATCCCGCAGCTGCTGGAGATCATCGACCGGTACGACGTGGACGGCTTCTGGGTGGACGGCGAGAACTGGGCGATGGCCCCCTGCTGGTGCCCGCGCTGCCTGGAACTCTTCAGGAAGGAGACCGGGGTCGCCCGGCCGCCCCGGTCAAAGGAGGAGCCGCACTGGAGGGAGTGGCTGGCCTTTCACCGCCGCGCCTTCGAAAATCACGT
>JAKJFK010000115.1 GCA_022704925.1 candidate division TA06 bacterium
GCCGGCGTAATAGAAGACGAAGAGGCGGCCGTCCGGCGTCGCCTGGAAGCGCCCCCAGCCCGGGATCTCGCGGCTCGCCTGCTGCTCACCCCCCAGGGCCAGGCAGGTTTTTCGCACCAGCCGGTTGCCTTCGATCACCCCGTACATCAGCGCGTGGGTGATCGGCTCGCCCGGAAAGAATTTGTTCCGGACCCGGGCATCCCAGATGTTCTGCTCGATCCAGAGGATGTGGGCGCGCCCCTCTCCGTCCAGCCAGAGGTCGAGGTTGGTGATATGTCCGCACTTTTCGCATTCGGCGACCTTGATCCATTCACCGAACGGTTCTTTCGTGATGTCGGGCGTCCGGCAGAAGTAGAGGCGCCGGAAGTCGTAATCCCATTGATTGCCTTCGTGCAGGATTAACTTGTACTCCCGCCACTCCCGCACCCATTCGATGATGTCGCTAACGCCCAGCAGGCAGGCCGTCCGGTTGCGCAGGGCCAGGTTCTGGTAGCAGATGCGGATTGGCTGGGGCTTTTCGAACTCGGCTCCCCAGGGCATCCTGATCGAGCCGGACTTTGACCATTGGCCGTCGCGGTCGAGGAAACTCCAGTGGGCGGTGTCGTAACCGACGTTCTGCAGGTAGAGCGCCTCCCGGTTCGGGCTGTCCGCGGCGAAGGCGCGGTAGGAGTGCTCGGTGAACCTCGGGTTGTCCTTCCATTGCGGGTGGGAGAGAAGCGGCGGCGCCTCGGGGCGCTTGGTGTCGAAGATCAGCAGCTGGGGTTGGGCCGGGCCGGAGTAGGCGCCCGGCGGGGTCAGGGTCGGGTTGCTGGTCAGTAGGAGGCGGCCGTCTTTGAAGAGTCCGATCGGGCAGGGTTCGCGCTGGCGTCCTTCGGAATCGGCCTGGAGCCGCTGTGCTTCCTTTTCATCCAGCCGGAAGAGCGTCCAGCGCACGTTGTTGAGGGGTTTCTGCTCCGGCCGGATCTCCAGGCCGCTGGCGAAGACCTCCCGGCCGGCTCGGACCAGGCAGGTCGAGCCGTAGCACCAGAGGGGGCCGGCGCCGTTGGCCGGGTTGCCGATTTCATAGACCCGGTACTCCGCCTCCACGACCGGGAAGGGCGGCGGTGCGGCTTGAATTCTCATCGGCCCGGCCATTCCCATCAGGCAGAATAGAAGAAGCCGCTGCCTTCGCATCGCCACCCCGTCTCTTTATCCCTCGCGCCGGTGAATTTTACCGGATGATCTCGTAGCAGAAGATATCGTCGTGGCGCGCCGTCTGGAAACTGAGGCTGTTGGAACTCACCTGGGTCGGCTTCACCTCGAAGATCCGCTTGCCGAGCCAGTTGACCGCGTAAACCTTCGCCTGGTTGGCCTGGGCCAGTTTCACCGTGACCTCGCTGTTCCACAGCGTCCAGAGGGCCAGCGTCTTGGCCGTGGCGAAGTCGGCCGTGTCCCAGGGCAGCAGGGCCGCCGCGTATTGCGGCTCGCTGGTGACGGCCGAGAGGCGGCTGAGGGAGATCCGGGTGTTCCGGCCGGCCTTGCCGAACCAGAGCTGCATGTCGCCGCGGTCGGCCGTGAAGCGCTGCTTCGGGGTGTCCATGACCATGCTCCGGTCCCGGCTGCGCCAGACCTTGTCCAGCTCATCCTCTGAGAAGGGCAGGGGATAACCCCACTTCTTCAGGGCCCGGTACACCTGCCGGTCCAGTTCGGTCGGCTGGGCCTTCGGCTCGGCCGCCCAGTAATTGCTGGCCGAGGTCGTCAGGCGGAGCGAATCGCTGAGCTTGGTCGCGTCGTCCTTGGCGTTCCGGTCAATCTCGTCCTGGCGCGCCTTCTCGGCGATCCGGTGCACCACGTTCCAGTCGGTCATGTCCTCGGTGGTGGCGAAGAACTGGTCGTTCAGGAAGTACTTCTGCCCCGGCTTGAAGGTGATGCCGTGCAAGGCGAACCACTTTTCCTTCGCCTTCGGGTCCTTGCCCTCGCGGTCGCTGTTGCTGTGGCACCAGAGGATGGCGTGCTTCGCCTTCCGGTAGTCGCCATAGGGTCCGCGGCCGTCATGGATGACGATCCGGTCCTCCGGCCCGTCATAGACGCTCTTGAATGAGTAATCCTCGATGCCCAGCTGGTACATGATCCAGTTCTCGAAGGCCCAGTTGCTCATCTTTCTTTCCGGGCCGCCGATGAACATGTCGTCGTCGGGCATGCCGATCAGGATCCGCTGGTCGTTCTCCTCGATCTTAGAGCGCTGCAGTATCCACTGGCTGACGTAGAAGGAGCCGCGCCGCGGCCGGTCCGTCAGGGGGGTGATGTAATGAACCCGCAGGGAGTAGCCCGGATCGCTCACCGGGTAGGGCTGGGCGCTCATCTTGTGGTGGGCGTAGCCGTCGAAGCCGTAAGTCCGCCCCATCAGGGCCGCCATCAGGCCGTACTCGTAAACAAAGGGCCCCTGGTTCGACCACATGCTCCACTCGTAACTGAACATGGGCCGACCGTAGATCCGGCCGTAGGTGTTGAAGCGCTTGAGGTTCTTGATCCGGCTGGTGACCTGGTCGCCGTTGTCGGTGTCCAGGTAGGCGGCGGCGATGGCGATGTCCAGCGGCGAGTCCATGTTCGCCTTGTGAGTGGGCCCCTGGACCATGTGGAAGGTGTCGCCGTTCCAGCCCACCCCGCACTTCACCCCGACCTCCTCCTTGAGGAATTTCGCCATGTCGGTCGCCCAGACCTTCTGCACCTGGTAGGTGAACTCGATGGCGTCGCTGACCCGCGGGTCGGCCTGGCGCCGGTCCGGCTCGTACCGGTACTCGGTTTCCCCACGGTAGTTGCTGGGAATGACGATCGTCCGGGCCAGACCGCTCGGGTCGGGCACGTATCCGGCCGTTCGGGCCGAACTGGTTTTGACCATGATCACGTCCGGCGACTCCCACGGGAAAAGCTGGTCCTCCTCCCAGGCCTTGGCCAGCGCCTCGCGGCTGCCGTACTTCTTGAGCAGGAATTCGTTGAAGGCCAGGCGGAGCTTCTCGCTCTCCTCCGGGGTGCTCAGGTTGTTGAAATCGAACGGGTAGGGCTTCCTGGCCACCGTATTGTTGAACTCGATGGCATCCAGGATGCGCGGGTTCTTATCCGCCGGCAGGCCGCCCCGGTACCAGCGGCCGGTTGTGTACTGGTTGTGCTGTCCGCTGCCGCCGTAAGGGCTGCGCGAACCGCGGAAGTTGGTCGGGATCAGGATGTTGCCTTTGGCCGGGTCCTCGTGCGGAAAGAGCGGGTTGGTTTTCCACGCTTCCGCCAGCGCCGCCCGGCTGCCGTATTTGTTGAGCAGGTACTTGTTGAACTGCCGGCGCCATTCGGCCGTCTGGTCGGGATTGTCCAGCCGGTTGTAGTCGAAGCGGCGCGGGTTCAGGCCGGTTTCGTTGCAGAGTTCCAGGCCGATCAGCGTCGGGTCGTCCTTGAGCGCCTTGCCGGTGTAGGGGTTGGTCGTGGTCAGGATGGTCTTCCAGGCTTGCTGCCAGACCTCGCGGTAGCGCGGGTTGATCCAGAAATAGGTGTCACCCGCCTCGGCCTGGCCCGGTTCCGGCGTCTTTCCCCGGGGATATCCGTACCCGTTATGGCCGGCATTGGTCAGGAAGAAGTAAATGCCCCGCTCGCCCAGTTTGGCGATCAGGTAGAGGTACTTGTCCAGTTGCACCGGGTCAACCTCGCCGGTCTCGAAGTTCTTGACGATCTCGCCGAAGGCGATGCTGCGCTGGACGTTGATGCCGGCGTCGGCGTAGGTCTCGGCGTAGAGGTCGGAGAGTTCCTTGCCGGGCACGTGGTTTTCGTGGCCGCCGAAGAAATAGATCTCCTGGCCGTCCCGCCAGAACTTCCCGTCGCGGGCCGTCACGAAGCCGTGCCGGGAGGTCGGCCCGTCGAGCATCTCGGCCATGTTTACCCGGGAATCCGGAAGCTGCCACTGCGAAAAATCAACGGTCACCTCATCCAGCACCTCGTTGCCCTGGGTAACGGTCATCCGGGTTTTCGGAAAGACCTTCGAGGCGTCGCTGTAGAGCACCTTCGTGTCGTACTGGTACCAGCGCACGGCCGGGTCGGTCTTCCCGGTTCCGGCCTCCGCGAAGCTTACCTTCGCGCCCCGCTTCAGATTGTAGGGCAGCGGCTTGCCGTCGTTGTCCATCACCAGGATGCCGGCCCACCTTTCATTACGGGGAGCAACCCGGAAGGTCAGCTTCCCCTTCTCGCCCGTCAGGAGCTTCTCGGAGACCAGGGCGGTATAGTTGCGTTCGACGATCCGCTGGCTCTCGGCATTCGGACGGTCGTTGGCGGGCGTCTTGCTGTAGGCCATGTCGCCGACGCGCCACGGTCCGATCGTTCCCTCGTCGGCCGCTTCGGCGGAGCTGAAGGAGGTGGTCAGAACGGCTAAAGTCAGCCAAGACAGAACGAGCATTCCGTACTTCATTTTCGCCTCTCCGGGTTTTTAAGAAATGGTTGAAAAAGTTAAAGACGGCCGTTAAATCCCGGTCGGATGGACTTTCCAGAGTAAAACATATTTTTAAGGCTATCGTCAAAATCGTTTTACCGGCCGCCGGCGTGCAGGGTCGAAATCTCAGCCGGCGTCAGGGCACGGTTGTAGAGACGGAGGTCGGCCAGGCTTCCGTTGAAGCTGTACCGGCCGTCCGGGGTGGTGCCGATCAGCAGCGGCCCCGCGCTCAGGGTGAGCGGTCTCCCGGAGCGCGCCTCCCCGCAGGGTTCGCCGTTCAGGAAGAGGCGCAGCGTGCCGGGCGCGATCGTCACGGCCACGTGCGACCACCGGCCGGCCGGCACCGCCGCGGTGCCGCCGAAGGTGCCGGCCGTGGAGATCAGCCGGAGTTTTCCGGCGAGGATGTCAAAGATGAATTCATTTCCCGGTTTTTCCAGGATGCGCATGCTTTTTGAACTCGCCGGGTTAATCCAGGCGGCGGCGGTCAGTTCCCGGCTTTCGGCCAGCCCGGATCCCAAAGGAACGACACCTCAGCCGGCGTTGAATTTCAGTTTTTCATCCGGGGTCCCCCCTGCGAACCGCAGGACGCTGTCCGGCGTTTCCCGGCCGCTTCGGGCCCCGGAGAAGTAGCCGTGCCTGGCGTGGCCGGAGGCGTCAAGGACCCAGGGCCCGTCCACGGCCTCCAGTTTCCAGTGCAGCTGGAGATCCGGTTGGGGTTCAATGACGGCCGCCTTCGCCTCCCTGGCGGGCAGCTCCAGCCGGGCCAATTCCTTTGCGCCGCCGGTGGTTTCGGACGGCCAGGCGGTCCGTTCTCCGTGGGGATACTCGTTCCGTTCGACGCCGAAGCGCCAGGTCTGGCCGGTACCGGGTGGAAACGGCGCGAAACGGGCGTATTCCAGCCGGGCCTCCATTATCCAGCCGTCTTCGGTGGTCCGGATGGAGGATTCCCATTCCGGGTCCATCAGGGAAAGGCGTTCTTCCAGGGGCGGCCGTACTCCGGCGACGAAGAGAGAGTCATTCTGCACGCCCAGGGGATTTACGCGCAGCCGCCATTGGGCGCCCGGCATTGGTTCCATGATCAGCGCCAGCGAATCGTCCAGCGCCACCCGGGGCTCGAGCGGGTCCCCGGGCACGCCGCGTTCGGCCTGGACCATCTTCATTCGGTCTTCGCGCGCTTCGGCGGCGACGTAGAGGGCCTGGTCGTCGGCCGCCAGCCAGACGTCGGTGCGTTGTCCCGGCCGCCGGCCGCCGGCCAGGCGGAGCGTTCCGGCC
>JAKJFK010000116.1 GCA_022704925.1 candidate division TA06 bacterium
TTCCCGGGTGGCCAGGGTCGGGTCCCCGTAAACCCGGTCCACCTCGCCCGGGTCGCTCTTGGACGGATAACCCTCGATGACCAGCTGGCGGTGCCAGTTGAAGATGTCCGAGGCGCCGAAACGGGTGGGCCGCTGGATGGTCCCCCTTTTCGCCTGGCTCATGTCCACCAGGTCCGGCCGCAGGTAAAGCTGGAGGGCGGTCTCGACATCGCCGCCGTGCCAGTCGGAGCCGGCCGGGTTCTTCCGGATCCGGGCGCACTCGGAGGCGGCGAACTCGGCCAGGAAGGCCAGCCAGTTGAAGGTGATCACCCGGGCGTCGGCCGGCACCTGCCAGTCCCCGCTCCAGTTCATGTCGGCCACCCGCTTGCGCAGGTTGCGGACCACCTCCGGTATCCAGATGTGGGTACCGCCGCCGTGGCCGCTGATCAGCACGATCTTCTTGAAGCCGCCCCGCAGGTAGCTGAGCAGGTGGTCGTTCAGGACCTCCTTGAAGATCTCCTTGCGCATCCAGAGGGCCCCCGGAAATCCCACCATGGCCCCGGCGCCGGCCGGCGCGTACCAGAAGGAGACGCTGCGGTAGACCGGCAGGCGCGGCTGGAGTTTCTCGACCACGCCCCGGACCAGCCCCTCGCAGTTGTCAATGTCGGTGTGCATCGGCAGGTGCGGGCCGTGCTGCTCGATGGTGGCGATCGGGATCAGCAGGATCGCCCGGTCGGCGATGGCCTGGACCTCGCGGCGGGTCAGCTCCGGCAGGTAGTACTTGCCCCGGCTCTTCCTCATTTTTCCGTCCTTTCTTCTTCCTTGACCAGTACCGCGAGTTCGTCGCGGTTCTCGACCAGCACCTTCTGGAAAGCGTCGGCGTAACGGTCCATCAGTTCCGGGGTGTTGGGCGGATTGAAGCCGCTCATCTTCAGCAGGTAGAGGGACCGGGAGATGACCTCGTTGGTGACCGGGTACTCGGCCGGGTCGTACCGGAGTCCCGGCCGGCGGTGGTGGCACTTCCAGGGACAGCCCTTTCCGTAACCCTCGAGCGCCTGGAAGAGCGCCTGGCCCGGCACCGGTTTGGTCTGCCAGAAGCGGACCGGCACCCCCTCGGCCTGGAGCGCCCGGCGGGCCGCCCGGATGAAGGGGCGCACCGGCACCTCCATCCCCAGCCGCTCCGGCCGGAACTTGATCGGGTAGATGAAGAAACCGTGGCTCCGGTCGGCGGGAACGAAGGGCGGCTCGACGCCCGGGATCCCGGCCAGCCGGGCCGAGAGGCGGCCGCAGTTGGCCTGCCAGGCCGACCGCACCTGGTCGAATCGGTTCAGCAGGCTCAGGCCCATGGCGGCCGAGAAGAAACTGATCCGGTAGTTCCAGCCCATGGTCAGGGCGTTGTAATCGCGCGGCTTATCCCCGCCCACCTCGCCCTCGCCGAAGAGACGGACCAGCCGGGCCCGGTCGCAATACTCCTGGGAATCGGTCACCAGCAGGCCGCCCTCGCTGGCGCTGGTCAGCAGCTTGGAACTCTCCATACTGTAGGCCCCCAGGTCGCCGATGGTGCCGGCCTTCCGCCCCCGGTAATCCACCCCGAAGGCCTGGGCGGCATCCTCGATGACCGCCAAGCCGCGGCGCCGGGCGATGGCCATGATTTCGTCCATGTCGGCCGCCATCCCGTGGATGTGGACCGGCAGGAGGGCCCGGGTCCGGTCGGTGAGGTGCGCCTCGATGCTGGCCGGGTCAATGTTGTAGGTATCCGGCTGGATGTCGGCAAAGACCGGAACCGCGTTGTGGTGCAGGACGCAGGAGGCCGAGGCCAGGAAGGTATAGGCGGAGGTGATCACTTCGTCGCCCGGCCCCAGGCCGGCGGCGGCCACCGCCATGTGCAGGGCGGCGGTGCCGCTGTTGGCCGAAAGGCAGAAACGGCTGCCCACGTACCGGGCCACTCCATCCTCCAGGCCCCGGACGGCCGGGTGGTTGGTGGTGAACTTGAGAGTGGCCATGGCATCGTCCATCGCCTTGAGGACCGCCTGCTTGTCGGCCTCGGTGATGTAGGGCCAGGGCTGGAGCATCCCCTCGGGGACGGCCCGGGGACCTCCGTTGATCGCCAGTTTCGCCATGCGTTACGCCTCCCTTGATGCTTAAACTTTCCCGGATCGCCTCAGGCCGGTTCCAGGATCACGATCCCGTGGCGTTTCAGCTCGCCGGTCTCGATGACCACCTCGGTCCCGTTGCCGGCCGCGGCCACCTTAAGGGGCAGCCCCTCGGCCCCGTCGATCGAGAAGAGGCGGGCGGAGCGGACCGGCCGGTCGAACCGGCCGACCAGCTTCAGCGGGGTCCGGTCGACGGTCAGGGCCGGGTACTTGACCCGGTAGCCGGGCTGGACCAGGGTCCGGTGCGGAATGATGCTGCCGGCCGCGTTCAGGATATGGACCGCCAGCCGGCCGTCCCGGAGCCGGTACCCCCGGCAGAAGACGCCCGGCTTCGCGTTCGGCAGTTCGAGCCTGAAACTCCCGGCCGTCAGCCGCACCGCGTTCAGGAAGACCCGGGCCAGCAGCGGATCCCGATAATTGACGAACCGGTAGGGCTCCTCGCCGTCCCAGTTGCGGGCGCGGATGCCCGGGTGGTAGCAGAGGATGCCCGGCTTGCCGGCGAAGTAGCGGGCCAGCCCCCGGCCGAACCGGTTGGAAACCAGGGCCGGGATGATCTCTCCCTTCCGGCCGCCGGCGTCGATGAAGGAGGTCAGCAGGACCTCGGCGCCCGGCCGCGGCCGGACCCGGACCTGGGGGGCCCGGTGGGCAATCAGTCCGGAGACGCCGGCCAGGAAGGCGTCGTCGCCGTTCCAGCCCTGGATCGGGTAATGCTCGTCGAAGACGGTCCGTTCGTAATCCAGACCCAGGCATTCGGCCAGCTGGAAGTTCTCCAGCGGGTCCCCCTCGAAGTTGAAGAGGGAGGCCTCGTGCGAGGCGAGCAGCCGGCCGCCCGAGCGCACGTACTCTTCGATGGCCCGGCTGAGTTCCGGGCTCAGGCAGGCGGCGTTGGGCGCCAGCAGGGTGCGGTACTGGCCGAGGCGGCCGGCGGCCAAGTCCTCCTCCAGCACCACGTCGTAATCGAGGCCCGCCTCGTGCAGGAGTTCGCACCAGCCCTTGAATTCGTAGGTGTAATGCTCGTGGTGGTGGCCCCGGTAGCGGCGCCGGCTGGCGTCGGAGAAGAAGACGGCCAGGTCGGTCAGCGTCCCGGCGGTCCGGAAGAGATCATCGTGCTTCTCCTCCCAGAGGGCCCACTCCGAATCGCGCCCGACCGTCTGCGGACTGTGGCGGCCGATGTTGGGGGAGAGCCAGACCGAGTGCTCCTCCTGGCGCAGGTAGGCCGAGCCGAAGAGCTGTTCGCCCCCCTTGGCCTGCGGGTAGAAGATGGCGAAGGAGGGGTTGGCGCCGCCCCGGGCCCGGGCCCGGTAGATGCGCAGTTCCGGTGAGATCATCATCCAGCTGTAGTAGTAGGGGTTGGCGCTGAGGACTTCGACGAAGGTGGTGTTGAAGACGTCCTGCCGGCGGTAGGTCTCGGCCGAGACCGGCGAACTGATGGTGGTGGCGCAGGAGGTGTGCAGCAGCGGCTTGGACCAGCCCTGAATCATCCGGTCGATCTTTTCGTAGTGGCGCAGGACCGAGTTCCGCCGGAAATCGAGCCAGGCCCGGTAATCGGGCCGGTTGAACTCCGACCAGAAGGGATCGTCGGCCCGCTCCGGCAGGTCGTAGCCGGTCTCGGACTTGAAGAGGCGGCGGCACTCCCCGCAGACGCAGGCGTAAGGGTTGAGGCCCATGGTGACGTCGTCGGACATGATGCCGTCGGCGTCGGTGTACTTCAGGAAATCCTCCAGGTAATCAAAGTAGGCCTGCCGGTATTCGGGATGGTTCGGGCAGAGGCAGTAGGCCTTGTAACCCTGCCAGTACTCCGGGCCGCCCGCCTTCAGGTTCATCTCGTACCAGTCGTTGAGCCGCTTGCCCCGATACTCGACCACCGCGTCCAGGGCCAGCGGCTCGGGCACGGTGTGATTGGGCAGGTGACGGTTGAACCACTCGAAGGCCTCCGGCGTCCGCTCCGGAATCCGGGAGACGAAGCAGGCGCTGTGGTGCTCGATGTACTTGATGCCCTGCCGGTGGCAGGCCTCGACCGAGATCCGGGTCACCTCCCGGATGCGCGGGAAGTCCTTGATCCAGTCCCAGCGGAAATGGGCGCCGAAGGAGACCACGGCGTTGATGCCCTCCCGGCGCAGGCGCTTCGCCCGCCGGTCGGCCTCGGCCGGGGTAATCAGGTCCAGGTCGGCCGCCGAAATGCTCCAGGTGACCAGGCGCATGCCGTGGGCCCAGTCCGGATAGGTCGTCTTCATCTTGATTTCTCCTTGGTTGGATTTTTAAGTTCGAGGACCGCGGTGGCCAGCGGCCCGACGCTCAGCCGGCCGCCTTTAAGTTCAACGCCCGGGCCGTAGATGAGCCGGGCCGGGCCGCAGCGGCTCAGGTCGAACCCGACCGGCGTTTCCAGGTGGTTGAAACAGAAGAGAAGGCGGCGTGCCCCGGCCTCGAGCACCCGCCAGGTGGCCCCGGCCGCCGGCGGGATCGGCAGGGGCGGCCGGATGGCCAGTTCGCCGGCCAGCGCCCGCAGGAAACGGCCGTAGCCGCCGCCGAAGATCCGGTCGACATAGGAAGCGGCGGTCCCGATGTAAATCAGCCGCCCCTTGCCAACCCGCCGCGTGGCCGCCGCCGCTTCGCCGCTGGCGAAACGGCCGATGATCTCGGCCCCGGCCGCCCGCAGCGGCCGCCGGTCGAAGCCGGCCGTAACCGGGTACTCCCGGCCGCCCCAGGCCAGGCTGATCCGCAGCTCGGGCGCCAGCTTCTCACGGGAACGCTCCGTCTCCCTGTCCACGCCGGCATCCAGCCAGGCGTCGTCCAGTTCCTGCTTGCTGAGGCGGCTCTCCTCGCTGCCGGTCGGCAGGCCGTGCCAGCGGGTGGACTCGGGCCGCCCCTCGCGCAGGCCGAAGACCCGGTCCAGGCCCAGGCCCGGGGCCGTCTCCTCGAGGATGAAACTGGCGCCGTCGGCGCTCATGAAACCGCCCTCGACCACCGCCGTGCCGCCCCCTTCGAGAAACTTCAGCAGGCCGGCCTTCAACTCCGGCCGGCCGGCCGGACTCCGGGGGACCAGCAGCAGCTTGATGGCGGACCCGATCCGATCCGGATCGACGAAGGCGGCCGGTATCCCGGCGCTCCGGAAGACGTCGTAAAGGTTGAGGACCGACTTCTGGAAGAGTTGCTGGCCGCCGCTGTTCTTGGAGTAAAGCGTGGCGCAGGCCATATGCTGCTCCGGGCAGGTGAGGATGCCCACCTGCGGCACCGGCGGCCGGGCCGATCGGAAGAGGGGTTCATTCTCCCGGACCAGCTTCACGATTTCGCCCACCCGCTCCCAGCGGTTGCTGGCCCGGCCGTCCAGTTCCAGCAGGCCCAGGTCGGGCGACTCCGGGCCGTAGGCCTCGGGCCGGAACTGCCAGTAGAAGACCCCCCGCATCCCCAGGCTGATCGGCTTCCAGGTCCAGTAGGCCAGTTCGTCCGGGTGGAGCGGCGGCGGCGCATCGTAACTGGCGGTGTCGCTGGAAACCTCGCCGGCCCAGG
>JAKJFK010000117.1 GCA_022704925.1 candidate division TA06 bacterium
CTGGCTCCGGCGATTACCGGCGTTCCCGCCAGCCCGGTTTCGGCGGCGAGCCGCGCGTGCAATTTGCCGATCACGGTGGCCGGCGGAGTGACCGCCGGCATCAACTTAAGCGGCAAGCCGAGTTTCTTGAAGATTCCGGACGCCCAACCCTTTCGGTTGGGGTCGTAAAGCTGGCTGGTGGTGGCCAGCGTGAACTCCTGGGCCGTTTCTCCGGAGAGAAAAAAGTTCATCAGGTCGGCGGTCATCAATAATTTCCGGCTGATCTTGAGCGCCGGGTCGGATTCGGACGCCAGCGTGTAAAGCTGATAGATGGTATTAAAAGGTAAAAACTGGATGCCGGTCCGCCGGTAAATTTCCCGGGCCGGGATGATTTCCAGAACCCTTTCCAGCGCTCCCTCGAAACGGCGGGAGCGGTAGTGATTCGGATTGCCGACCAGCTGGCCGCGGTTATCCAGCAGGCCGAAGTCAACTCCCCAGCTGTCGCAACTTATGCCGGCTAAACCGCCCGGGTGTGTCTGCCGGTAACGGACCAGGCCGGAGACGATTTCCCGGAAGATACCGAGAATGTCCCAGCGCAATCCTTCCGGCAGCCAGACCGGCTGGTTGGGGAAGCGGTGAACGAGTTCCAGGTTCAGCCGCCCTTTTTCCAGGTTGCCGGCCACGATTCGGCCGCTTTCCGCACCAAGATCACAGGCCAGGTAGCGCATCCGGGTAAAATTAAAAACAAATTATAGCATAATTCAACTGGGAATTAAAGCCGGTTGATTGAGCTTCGCTTGAGCGGCCGGAAGGCCTTGAAAAGGAAGCGTTCCAGGTCGCGGACGCGTGGTTCCGGTCCCGGGATGATTTCGATTCCATCGGCTTGAATCCGCGCCGTTTTCCGTTCGATCCCGGCCAGGGAGGACCCGTGGTAACCGCCGAGACGTCCGTCGGAACGGACCACCCGGTAACAGGGAACCTTTTCGGGGTCCGGATTGCGTTTTAATACCTGGCCGACCGCCCGGGCGGCACCCGGTCGGCCCGCGAGCCTGGCCAGCGTACCGTAGGTCGTCAAGCGGCCCGGCGGCACCTGGGCCGTCAGGGCCAGAATTAACTCCGGGTCAAGTTTCGGTTCTGGTTTCATTCCGTTTTTGACGGGACGGTGACCACCGTAATGGCGCGGGCCGGGTCCAGGAAACGGCGGCAGAAGTCCGTCAGTTTCCCGGCTTCGATTCCGGGCAATTCCGATTCCAGGCGCGCGGAGTAGTCCCAGCCCAGGCCGTATAGATGGTTCAACCCGTAATCAAGCGATTGACTGGAGAGCGTCTGCCGTCCGATAAGACGGGTTCCGGCCGCCCGCCGCCGGGCGGCCGCCAGTTGATCGGCCGTGAAATCACGGGTTCTCAATTCCTCGATGATCCCGTTCAGGATTCCGGTTACCCGCTCCACCCGTTCCGGGCGGCATTGGGCCTGGAAGAAGAGAAGTCCGGGCTGCAGGCCGAGAAAGTAGCTGAAACCGCTATTGTACACCAGGGGTTCCTTTTCCCGGAGCCGCTGGAAGAGAAGACCCTCCTGGCCGTTGAGAATCTCGGTTATCAGTTCCAGACAGCCGCGTTCGGGACTGTCGACGGAGAGGCCGGGAAAGCCGATCATGACCACCGATTCCCTTTTGGGCGTGGCCAGCTCCAGCCGGCCAGCCGGGGCGGCCGCCGGCAACGGGGGCAGCGAGAGCCGGCTTCCGCTCGGCAGGGACCGGAAGCGCCGCCCGGTTTCCCGGGCGGTCTCTTCCGGATCGATATCACCCAGCACGGTGATCACCAGGTTGTCGGCCCGGACGAAGTCCCGGTAATGCGCCCGGATTCCGGTTGGGGCGATCGCCTTCAGGCTGGCGGCGGTTCCGCCGTCCGGCCGGCCGTAGGGGTGATCTCCAAAAACGGCTTTTTTCAACGCGTTCAGGGCGCGGGCCGGATCATTTTCATCCCGGGCGGTGACGGCTCCGAGGGATTGCTCCCGGAGCCGGTCAAGTTCTTGATTCGGGAAGCCGGGCCGGATGAACAGCTCCGACAACAGGGCCAGTCCTTCACGCCAGAAGCGGGAAGGGACTTCCAGGGTCAGGCCGAAACTGTTGTTGCCGGCGTAAGGATTGAGAGAACCGCCCCAGTCGGCCACTCGGTCGGCGATGGCGCGGAAATCCAGGTTTCGGGTGCCGGCCTTGAGCATTTCGGCCAGCAGGTCGAAGCTGCCCCCGGTTTTTTCGGTTTCGAAAAGCAGTCCGCCTTTCATCAGCGTTGATATCGAAACCAACGGCAGGTTTGAGGTGCGTTTTGCCAGCAGAACGGCTCCGTTTTCAAGACGGAAGACACGGACCGTCCCGTTGCGCCACGCATCGGACGTCGGGGTCTCGGTGCCCGTTGCTTCTGCAGGAAACAGGATGGAACGGGTACTGTTTTCTTCCCTCAGGTAACCCGCGGCCGCCCGGGAGAGTTGTTTTCGGTCAATCCGGGTCAGGCCGGCCAGGTAGGTGTCCAGGAATAAAGGATTGCCGGTTAGGTGGAGGCTGGAGACCAGGTCCTGGGAACGTCCTTCCAGGCTTTCCAATCCAAAGACAGCCCGGGTTTCCAGGCGGATTCGGGCGCGTTTTATTTCCGGTTCCGAAAGACGGGTCAACCCGGAGACCTCGCGCCGGATTGCGGTTTGGACGGCCGTCAGATTGTCGGGGCGGCAAACGGCGGTGATGATAAAGAGGCCGGGATCCCTCGGGGTGTAGGCGTAGGCGCCGGTCGAGTAGGCCAGGCCGGATTCCACCAGGGTGCGGTAAAGGCGGGAATTCTCCCCTTCCCCGAGGATCATGGCCAGGATATCCAGGACGGGCGCATCCGGGTGGGTGAGACCGGGAATGTGGTATCCCAGGTAAAGGTAGGCCAGTTCGGTTGGAAAGGGATGCCTGATTTCGCGGTTGGCCGCTTGAACCGGTTCCTCCGGCAGGGAGATGGTCGGCAGGTTCCGGTCGCGGTAACCGGAGGCCAGCCGGAGCAATTCCGGGATTTCGGAGAAGGAGATTTTGCCGGTGGCGGCCAGAATGGCGTTGCCGGGCTGGTAGGTTCGGCGATGGTAGGCGTTAACATCTTCAAAATCAAGGCCTTTGAGCCGTTCCGGGCGGCCGCCGACCGGGTTTCGGTAAGGATGAGCCAGGAAGGCGGTTTCCCAGAGGTCCCGGCTGGCAACCCGGGCCGGGTTATCGCCGTTTCGCGACAACTCCCTCAGGACGACCTCCCGTTCGTTCTCGAAGTCGCGGTCATTGAAGGCGGGCTTGAAGACCGAGTCCATGAGGACCGGCAGTACTTCCTGCCAGGCGTCGGCCGGGACCGTGGCGGTGAAGACGGTGCTGTCCAGGGAAGTGAAGGCATTGGTATAGCCGCCGGTCCGTTCCACCGTTTCGGCCAGGCCGATCCGGTCGCCCGGTTTGAAGATGAGATGTTCCAGCAGGTGGGTGATGCCGGTGCCGGCATAGTCGCCCTCGGTGGCCGAGCCGGTTTTGACCAGCAGCGAGAGGTTGACCAGTTCCGCTCCCGGTACCGGTTCCACGATCAGGTCCAGCCCGTTGGCGGCCCGCTCCGAGCGCACCATCCGTTCGACCGCTTCGGCCCCGGCCGCGAAGGCCAGGGCGACGGCCAGCCCGATCAAGGTTGTCAGGATGCCTTTCCAATGTTTTCCAGGGTGGCGGCTTCGAATCGCCATTGTCAGCCTCCGGTTGAGTCGTCGATCTGGACCAGCTTGTCCCGGTTTCGTTCGCCCGAAATTATGGATACCTGCTTTTTTTTGACCCCGAAATGGCGGGCCAGCAGTTCGACCAGGGCCCGGTTGGCCCGGCCGTCCAGGGGCGGGGCCGAAAGGTGAATGCGGAGGCGTCCGTCCGGTTCGGCGTCGATCCGGGTTCGTTTGGCGCCCGGGATGACCCGGACTCGGAATCGTCGGTTCATCCCTGCTCCCGGTGGCGCCGGAATTCTGCGAGGGAACGGTCCATGGCGAATGATCCAGGTTTGAGCAGGGGCAGGTGCCCGTATCGGACGTCCAACTGCCGACGGGCCTGGTCGTAAGCCTGTCCTTCGATCGCGTACAGGTAGACGGCGGCGGCCAGGCCGGTACGGTCGGCTCCTCCCTGGCAATGGATCAGTGCCGGCTTGGGGCCGTTTCGCAAGAGTTCGGCCAGTCGATCGAGTTGGTCTGGCCCGGCCGGTATTCGGGAAGAGAGCGGGAAATCCAGGTGGACGACGCCGAGGCGGCGGCAGAGTTTGGTCTCCTGGCGCCACCACCCGGAGTTTTCGTTCCGGCCGCGCAGGTTGACCACGCTTTTGAGCCCGTATTGCCGGATGCGGTCTTCGAGCTGGCCGGCGGAGAGCTGGCCGGAACGGTAAAGGCAACCCTGGATGACGGTTTGGAAATTACCGGTGGATCGGATCTGCAGGAAGGCGCCGGAGAGGGACAGGATAATTGCGGTCAGCAGGAAGGCGGCCGGGCGAAGAAATCGCCTGAAGATTCGATTCATTCAATCCTGACCCGGTCGAAATCGTTTGAGGAGAAGTGAGTTGCCGACCACGCTCAGGGAACTCAAGGACATGGCGGCGCCGGCCACGGCCGGGTTAAGCAGGAATCCGTTGACCGGGTAAAGCAGACCGGCGGCCACCGGGATGGCGATTATATTGTAGAAGAAGGCCCAGAAGAGGTTCTGGCGTATCTTCCTGAAGGCGCAGGCGCCCAATTCCAGGGCCACCGCCACGTCACGCGGATCGTTCCGGACCAGGACCACCGAGCCGGTTTCGATGGCCACGTCGGTGCCGGAGGCAACCGCCAGTCCAAGATCGGCCTGGGCCAGGGCCGGGGCGTCGTTGATCCCGTCCCCGACCATGGCCACCTTCAATCCCTGTGATTGAAGACGGGCGATCTCCTTGCTTTTATCTCCGGGAAGCACTTCGCTGCGCGTTTCCTCGATGCCCAGGCGTTCGGCCACGGCCGCCGCGGTTCGTCGATTGTCGCCGGTCAGCAGGATGACCCGGCGGCCGCCGGTCTTGAGCCGGGCCACCGCCGCGGCGGCCGACTCCTTGATCGGGTCGGCGACCGCCGCGATTCCGAGCAGCCGGCGGTCTTCGGCCAGCAGGGCGACGGTTTTTCCTTCGCTCTCCAGGCGGCCGATATCGGCTTCGGCTCCGGAGGTGTCCACCTGATGCTTCTGAAAGTATCTGGGGCTGCCGAATCGGTAAAGGCTTCCCTCAATTCGCCCCTCGATGCCCAGGCCCGGTTCGGAGCGGAAGCCGGTCGCGTCCGGAAGCGGGATTTGCCGGTTTTCGGCGGCTTTGAGCAAGGCCCCGGCCAGGGGGTGTTCGGAGTTCTTTTCGAGGCCGCCCGCGATCCGGAGCAGCCCGTTTTCATCGCCCTGGTAGGTGACCAGGTCGGTAACCAGCGGTTCGCCGCGGGTAAGCGTGCCGGTCTTGTCGAAGACCACCGCTTTTATCGAGGCGGCGGCCTGGAGCGCCTGTCCGTTACGGAACAGGATGCCCAACTCGGCTCCCTTGCCGGCGGCGGTGATGATGGCGGTGGGGGTTGCCAGTCCCAGGGCGCAGGGGCAGGCGATGATCAGGACCGAAATGAAGGTCTG
>JAKJFK010000118.1 GCA_022704925.1 candidate division TA06 bacterium
CGCGTGTAGGGGACCACGCAATAACTGCAGAAGTTGTCGCAGCCCCGGATCACCGGAAGGAAGGCACTGACGGAACCGCCGCCGCGGACGGCCGGGAGGGCGGCCGGTCCGGGCCCCAGGGCGGCCAGCCGAAGCCCCGGAGCGCTCCGGGCCGCCAGATCCGCCACCTGATCCAGCTGTTCGGGACCGGCCAGAAAGGAGAGGTGGGGAAAGCGGTTGAAGAGGCTCTCTCCGCGCAGGGAAGGAATACAGCCGACCAGGCCGATCACCCGCGGTCCCGGCCGACCCGGCCGGGGCCGCAGGGCGGCCAGGTTTTGAAAGAGGCGCTCCTCGGCGTGATCGCGAACCGCGCAGGTGTTGAAAATAATCAGTTCGGCTGATTCCGGCTCCGAAACCGGCCGGTGGCCGGCCGCCGCCAGCACGGCGGCCAGGCCGGCACTGTCGGCCTGATTCATCTGACAGCCGAAGGTCCTGATAAAGAAGGTCACGAACTCTTCTCCTCCGGCTCCCTCAATTTCGAGAGCGTCGCCTGGACCTGGCTGAAATCCGAATCCTTGCCGAGCACCAGCAGAACATCCCCGGCCTCGATCACGGTTGAACCGGTCGGAATGATAAAATGCTCCGCGCGGGAAATGAGCACGATCAGCGCCTGCGGGGGCAGGTCGATCGAGGCGATCGGCTGGCCGACCGCCGCCGAATTGTACGGTACGATCAGGTCGTTAAGCGAGGCCTCGATGCCCTCGGTCTCATCCAGCTCAAGCGGATACCTCTTCTTCCGGTCAAACGGAATATCGAGACCGAGTCGCTTCGAGACGACCGGGATCGAAGTCCCCTGGACCAGCACCGAGGTCAGAACCACAAAAAAAACGATGTTGAAGATGGTGTGGGCCTGGGCCACTCCGGCCAGGAGCGGAAAGGTCGCCAGGATGACCGGCACCGCCCCCCGAAGGCCGACCCAGGAGATCAGCACCTTCTCCTTGAACTGAAACCGGAAAGGAAGCAGGCAGAGGAAGACGCTGATTGGACGCCCCAGGAAAATAAGCATGGCGGAGATCAGCAGGCCGGGGCCGATGATCGGTTTAATCTGGGAAGGGAAGACCAGCAGCCCGAGCGTCAGGAACATCGCAATCTGCATCAACCAGGCGACTCCCTCGTAAAACCGCACGGACTGCCGCTTGTGGATAAAAGCGCTCCGGCTCATCATCAAGCCCAGCACGTACACTGCCAGGAAACCATTTCCACGGCTGAAATTGGCGACCGAATAGGTAAGCAGAATCAGGGCGGCAATCAAAACCTGGTACAGTCCATCATATTCGAGCTTGACCCGGTTGATCATGAAAATACCCAGTCGGGCCATCAGGTAACCGGCCAGCAGGCCCACCCCCATGTTCAGCACGAACAAGGGCAGCAGTTGCACCCCGGAGGCATTCTGTCCGGCCAAAAGGCCAATCACCCCGATTGTCAGGAAGACGGCCATCGGGTCGTTGCTGCCCGACTCGAGTTCCAGCAGGGATTTTAAACTGCCCTTCAGGGAGATCCGCCGGGAGCGAAGTACGCTGAAAACCGCGGCCGCATCGGTTGAGGAAACGATGGAACCGAGCAATAACCCCTCCAGGAGGGAGAATTTAAGTATCAAAACGGCGAAGAGCCCAACCGTGACCGCGGTTATCAGGACCCCGAAAGTCGCGAGAATCAGGCCGGGGGCCAACAACGGCTTGACCGATTTCCAGGGAGTGTCCAGTCCGCCGTAGTAGATGATGAAAATCAGTGCAAAGACCCCGATCGTTTTCGCCAGGCCGGGATCATCGAAATAAATACCGCCGAGCCCCTCGGAACCGGCCAGAATTCCTACGAGGAGGAAAAGCAGCAGGGCCGGCAGGGAAAACCGATCCGACAACTTGCTCGTCAGCACGCTGATGAAGATCAGCGCCGAGGCCCAGAGAATGAAAATTTCGATGTCCATATTCCTTTTGAGCGCCGTTATTTCAAGGCACCACCCTTTCAATTGATCTGTATTATTTTACATCATCCGGACCGGTTTCAGGAAAACCGGGAACGATCAAGCGGAAATCCGAAAAATCGCGGTCCGGATTTACGGCGGCGCTTCAACGGCAGGTCAAAGGAAGATGAAGAAGGCGGCCCCGACGATCATGGCGAAACCCACCAGGTGGTTCCAGGTCAGGTTTTCCTTCAGGTAAAGAACTGAAAAGAAGCAGAAGACCGTCAGGGTTATGATCTCCTGGATGGTCTTCAGCTGGCTGGCCGAAAAGCGGCCGTGGCCGTAGCGGTTGGCCGGCACCTGAAAGCAATACTCGACCAGGGCGATCGACCAGCTGACCAGGATGGCCAGCCAGAGCGGGGAATTCTTGTACTTGAGGTGGCCGTACCAGGCGAAGGTCATGAAAATATTCGATATCGTCAGCAGAATGATGGTCCTCATCTGATTCTCCTCCCATCCCTTGTCGAGGTTTCGACCCGACCCGAATCCGGATCGGAGCCGGCCGGCCCGGAGGCCAGGTAACGGTCAACGTCGAATTTTCTCCGGCAGCCGGACTCGTTCATGTACCTTATCTGTCCGTAGACCGGCCGTTCAAACCAGGGGCGGTCGTGAACGCCTCCGATCGACCAGGCGATCCCGGCGTACCCGTTGGGATCGCGGCCGTCCAGGGCATAGCGGTCGTTAAGGTAAACGGCCTCGGCCTGGGCACGCGCCGGGTCCGGGGACCACTCCAGTATTTTTTTTGCCCAGTACATGCGCAGGTAGCCGTGCAGCTTGCCCAGACCGGCAAGTTGACGCTGGGCGGTATTCCAGATCCGGTCGTGGGTTTCGCCCGCCTCCAGCTCCGGGCGCCGGTAAAGATACCGGCGGCGGTCGGAACGATGCTTCTCCAGACTCCGGCGCGCCCATTCCGGAAAACCTTCCGGACGATCGTAGGCGGCATTGTAAAAACAATAATTTTCGGCCAGTTCACGCCGGGTCACCAACTCCTCCAGGAAAATTTCGCTGGCCTTCGAGGCCCGGCCGGCCTCCAGTGTCTCCAGCGCGACCCGCTGGGCCGAAATCTGCCCGGAATGAAGGTAGGGGGAGAGGTTCGACTGGACGTCGGCGTTGGGATCGTTGCGGTCAACCGGGTAGCGGGCCAGCTTGTCGCGCAGGAATTCCCGCATGACCAGTTCTCCGGCCCGCCCGCCGGGCCGGAACCGACCCGAGCCGGATACGGCTGCGTCAAGCCGGAGGCGGCGGCGCAAAAGGTCCCAGTCGATAACCGGAACTTCGGATGGCCAGGCAATCACCTGTCGGACCGAAACGGCCGGAAACTCTTCCAAAAACTCGTCCATCAAACGGGCCAGTTTGGGCCTGATGGTATAGGCGGCATACTCCTGCCGGCTCGAAGCCCGCCAGGCGGGCACGATATTGTGGGCATCCACTTCGTAGACCGGCCGGTCCAGGCGCCGGGCCGTCTCCTCCCGCCAGGCCCGGCCGGGCCTCAGCGGCGAGAAATCGAGGACCAGGGCGCCGGCACCGGACGACCGGACGAAGGCCAGGCCCGCCGCCGCCGGAGATCCATCGAGAACAAATAAGGGTATCCGCTTCGACTCCAGCTGCCGGGCGGTCTCCTTCAATCCCGCGAGCCTGAAATCGCCCTGGCGGACCGAGGCACCCTCGAGATCCGCCCCCGGGCAGCAGATTACCGCCAGCGGCGCCTTCGAGGCGCGGGCCGCCTGCCAGGCGTACAGAAGGGCCCAGTTATCCTGCACCCGCTGGTCGCGGCTCATCCAGTAAAGAACCGGGCCCGGGCGGCCGGCGGCCCGGTTCAAGCGGCGCACGCGCGATTCGTTCACCATCTTCAAACCTTGTGAAATGAGGCCGGAGTCAACCGGCGGCCGGCAGGGGCGGGAGCGGACCGCTGCCCCCGGCAAGGAAGGCCAGCAATCCACGCAGCAGAAAAAAATGAATCAGGAAGGCCACCAGGGTCAGTCCCAGGCAAATAAAACCCGGTTTTAAACCATCGTCGCCGTAACGTATCAGATAATGGCTGCCGATCAGGATTCCCGAAAAGGGGACCAGGAAGCTGATGACAAAGGCCAGGTGAATCAACCCGGATTCCGGGCCGGATTCCGGGAGGGAACTCCCGAGCAGGCCGCCGATCAACCGATCCTGCTCCGCCTCGCTCAGCTTCTCGGAACCGGCAATCTTCCTGATCTGTTCTTTCAGTTCCGGGTTTGATTCCGGCATACCCGCCCCCCTGCCAACCGCCTGTTTTTATAAGAAATCCGGCTTACCATCATACCGGCCGCCGCCCCGGCTGTCAAACCGGCGGACGCCGGTAGCCGCGAACCTCGGTAACAACGGCGCTCCGCCCCCCATTGACTTCCAGGATCTCCAGCCGGACCTTCCTGGCCGGCCGAGGGGAGAAATCGTGGCGCCGCAGGTATTCGGCATTGCCCTTCACCTCGACCACCCGCTTCCAACGGCTGCCTTCCAGAATGCTGACCCGGTAGCGGGATGGTATTCCGGCCGGCACGAAAAAAGGCGGGCACTGCTTATACTCCAGGTCCAGGGCCGCTTCGAAGAAAAACTGGAGATGCCCGATCAAAACCGGCCTGGCCAGCTCCCATTCCAGCCACTGGGGAAAACCGGCGGCCGGATCGGAAATCCAGAGGTTGGTCCATTTTTCCGGACGATTGACCCCGGAAACGGTATTCCCGGGGCCAAATGGATAGATATCCGGCGCCAGCTGGAAATCAACCTGGAAAAACGGACAGGGCCTCCAGGCCGATCCCGGCCGTTCGACCGCGTAAAGGGCGGGAAGGGCGGCTGATGCCTTTTTCAGAAAGACCCCGGCGGCCGGTCCCAGCGAAAAACGGTAAAAACCCGGTTCCAATTCCCGGTTCAGCACCACCGAAAGACAGCGGTCCCGGGGCGAGACCGAAAGATCCTTCACTTCGCAAACAAGCCCGCCGCCGGAACGATCCCAGAAATCGGAAAGGCGCTCCAGGCGGAATTCAAGACGGGCCGGAACCTTCGTCCGCAGGGGAAGCCTCAACCGGTCCACCCGGCCAGCCAGGGGCAACACCTGGCCGCGCGGCCGGTCAAGTTCCCATTCCCCCTCAGAAGTCGGCAGCCCCAGCGGCGCCTGGGAGGAGGCCCTTGCCCGGGCTCCCCGCAGCAGGTCGCCCTTCTCCTCGTTGACAACCCCGGGAATGAAGACGCCGTCCCTCAGGAGGACCTGCTGCAGTTCTTTGATCCGGGCCGGGTGGATCTCCCGGGGTTCGAGCCGGTACTTGCGGCAGAGCCAGGCGGCCGTCCCGGAGGCCTGGCCAAGCAGGCCGCAGGTCCCCATGACCCGGGTGCTGCTCAGGGCCACGTGGGTGACGCTGATGTTCCGGCCGGCCAGGAGCAGGTTACGGATATCCCTGGAATAAAGAGACCGGAAAGGTATCTGATAGGGCGAAACCTCGGCCTGGTCGCGGCGTTGATTTTCAACCACCCGGACTATGGGCGGTTCCCGGCGGGCCAGGATTCCGCCCGGCGTGTGCTGATCAATCC
>JAKJFK010000119.1 GCA_022704925.1 candidate division TA06 bacterium
GCTGATTTTGGTGCGGATGTGGTAAAATATTGGGTCTGATTTATTGGGAGATCGTCTAATGGTAGGACTGCAGACTCTGGATCTGCCTATGGTGGTTCGAATCCACCTCTCCCAGCAGTTCGACTCGCTTCGTTCGCTCACCGCCGGCTAATACTCGACTCGTTTCGCTCGCTCACCGCAAGTTCCTGTTTGATTCGGTAAGCGCATAACCTGAAGTCGAATAATCCCGGGCGAGTCGAAAAGGGAGGCTAAGCTCCCTGACAAAAGAGGTGGATTCGAAGCGCTTTCCATCCCCCGACCGTTCCTGACCGACCCGTTCGATCCGAAAGTGCCTTTCTCTCCGTAATGGCCGCCTCGTTCTCTTACCGGCGTTTTTTCTCCGGGCAAGGCGTTCCGGGGCAGGTTGACGTCTTTAAGTTTGCATGTTAGGATAACATTAAACGGGAAATTATTATTAACGCCGATAGTGGGGAGGATGACATGCGATTATTCAGGCGGAAGGCCGAGGAGGTTGAGGAACCCGTAAACATTGCGTCGGTTGGCAAGCTGAAAATTCTGACGGCCGACGACGAGGAGGATATCCGGGTCCTGCTCAAGAAAATGCTTGAGGCGGAAGGACACCAGGTGATCAGCGCCGTTGACGGCGAGGATGCCCTCCAGAAGCTTAAGGATGAAAAACCCGATCTTTTGATACTCGACAAGAAGATGCCGAAGCTGAACGGCCTCAAGGTGCTCGAGAAGGTCAGGCAGGATCCTTCCACCCGGAACCTGCCGGTGATCATGCTCACCGTCGACGCTTCGGACAAGGATGTTTACCAGGGATACATGCAGGGCGCCGACGTTTACCTGGCCAAGCCGTTCAAACTTAACAACATCCTGATCGGGATCGTCATGGCCTTAAAAAAAGCCCGGAAATGAACCCGGCTCTTGTTGTTTTCCGATGGCGATGGCCATGATCTTGAAGAAGGCCCGGAAACAGTTTCCGGGCCTTTTTTTTGAGTGGTTTGCCGTCTTTGCAGTGGGAAGAAACTGCGCGGTTATCGTAGGTTTTCCGGGGAGGAGAGAATGGCCTTTACGCTGGAGATAGGAGAACGGGCGCCGGACTTCAGCCTGCCGGCGACCGACGGCCGGAGATACACCCTGGCCGATTTCGACGGGTCCGCGCTGCTGGTGGTCTTCTTCACCTGCAACCACTGCCCTTACGTGACCGGCTCCGACGAGGTGACCCGGGCCACGGCCGAAAAATACCGGGAGCGGGGCGTCACCTTTATCGGTATCAATTCCAACAGCGAGCAGACCCATCCTACCGATGATTTCGACCACATGGTGGAGCGTATGCGGGTTAACCGCTTCCCCTGGATCTACGCGCGGGACCGGTCCCAGGAGACGGCCCGGGCCTACGGCGCGCTTCGGACGCCCCACTTTTATGTTTTCGACCGGGAACGGCGGCTTGTTTATACCGGCCGCGGCGTGGACAGTCCGCGCGACACCTCGAAGAGCACCGTCAACGACCTCGATCGAGCCCTCTCCGAACTCCTGGCCGGGAAACCGATCAGCGTTCCGAAGACCAACCCCATCGGCTGCAACGTAAAGTGGGAAGGCCGGGATGCCCACTGGATGCCGCCCGAGGCCTGCGACCTGGTCTGATTAGAGCAGGAATCGTTTTGTCCCTGGACGTTTTTTCTGAACCGTTCCCCAAGGGGAGGCGCGGTCAGGGCGGTTGGATAAGACCACTGGGCGGCTGCCTCGCGGGCAGCCGGTTTTTTATTGCGATCAGGGAAGCGGTGTGATTACTATGGTGTGCTGGACGGGAATTATCGCCGCGCGAACCGCCGCCTGGAACTGATCATCCCTTGCCTTCAGCTTCTGAATCAACACGTTGACCGCGTTTTGCCATTCGGCCCCGCCGCTGATTTCGTCATCCGCGAAAGCGCGCAGATTGGTTACCAGGGATCTGATGGCCCTGGTCTGGAAATACTGTTGGACGGCCACTGACTGCTGGACTTTCTGAAAGGCCCCGTCGAAAGGGGTCCGGTCAAATTCGGCGGCAAGGTTGATTCCCGAGGCAAGCTGGCCGGCGGTAAATTCCTTGCTTTCGTTGCCCCAGGCAACTCTGGCCCGGGCCGAGGCGAGCTCCGGCACCTTTAGAATGAACCGGTTCAACTCCTGGTTGAACGGGAGAAAGGGAAGAATGCTGCGGTTGCTCGACGAGGAGCGCGGGTCCGGATCGTAACAGAAAGGGTAGCGTTCGCTTTCCAGCTTGATTTCGCCGCCGGTTGAGCTCAGCACCCGGTGTCCGGACGAAACTGCCGTTCCGCCTTGCCTGTTCACGGAAATTTCGCCGATATTCCCGTCGCAGCCCAGCGCCTTGAGGAAAGCGTAGGCCATGACCAGGTGCCCGTTTGAACCCGGGTGAACCCCGTCCCGGCCGCAAACGTCGTAATTCTCTCCCAGGACGGCCTTCGCCCGGGCCATGGCTTCGATCAGGGGCGCGTGAACATCCGCGAAGGACGCCTTGTATTCCGCGGCTATTTCACGGGCAAGGTTCCCGAGCTGCCTCAGGTTGGCATTGTATTCCGCCGCCCCGGTGCCGGATTTTTGAAAGAAATTTGTGTCTACCGCCCCGGGAGACCCGACGATCACGGTCGTTACGCCCAGCTCGCGAGCCTTTTTTATGATGGCGCGCATCCCGGCTTCATAATTCTTGCCGATCGTTTCCTCGTAAGGCCGGTAACGGCCGTCGTTCATTCCATAGCAGGTGGTCATGGCCGTCGGCTTGAAAAACGCGCCGAGATCGTTGGCCATCCGAGCGGCGAACTCGGGGGCGGTTTCGCCGCTCCAGCCGAACTGAAAAACGCTTATGTCGCGCCGGCCGGCGCAGGCCAGGAGATAGGTTTCGATGTAACGGCTGTAGATTTTCTGCTCGGTGATGGAGTCCCCGGCGATTGCCAACCGGGCGTTTCTGGGCAGCAGCGGGGCTTCCTGCGCGCGCGGGAAACCGGGCAACAAGGCGGTTGCCGCCAGGAGCAGCAACCCCGCCCTGATTATCATCCGTTTCATTCTTTTCCTCTCCGGGGAAACGCGTTCTTTGGCGATTAGATCGCCTCCATGGTTGAGGGCGGCTTGGTGGCGATGTTGTAGGTTACGCTGACCACGCCCGGCACCTCGCCGGTGATGCGGCCGGCCAGCCGTTCCAGGGTCTCGTAGGGAAGCCGGACCGGCGCCGCCGTCCGGGCGTCGAGGCTCTTCCAGCACCTGATCTCAATTTGAAGGCCGAAGTCCCGCCGGCCGCCGCGCATGCCGGTCACCCGGTCCTGGTGCAGGATGGCCAGGTACTGGAAGGCTTCGGTACCGGCCAGCTCCGCCTCGGTGATTACCGTTGCTTTCCGGACCAGCTCAATCTTTTCCGGTGTCACTTCGCCGATGATCCGGGCGGCCAGGGCCGGACCCGGAAAGGGCATCCGCTTGTAGATGGACTCCGGCAGGCCCAGCGTCTGGGCCACCTTGCGCACGCCGTCCTTGCGGATTTGGCGGAGCGGCTCGATGATCCGGTAGCCGAAGGCCTTCTGCGGATCGATGCCCAGCTGCTCGAAGACGTTGTGCTGCCGCTTGACGCCGGCGACCGTCTCGTCGATGTCGGTGAGAATGGTCCCCTGGAGCAGGTGGCGGGCGCCGCTCTCCACCACCAATTTGCCGAAGACCTTCTTGTAGAAGGTCTGGGTGATCGCCTCCCGCTTCTCCTCCGGGTCGGTTAGTCCCTTCAGGGCCTCGAAGAACTCCTGGCGGGCGTCCACGATCTTGACCGGGATGCCGAATTTCCCGAAAATTTCGGCCACGTTCCGGGCCTCGTCCTGGCGCATCAGACCGTTTTCGATGAAATAGGTCAGTAGACGGTTGCCCAGCGCCTGGTGGCCGAGCACGGTGACCACCGAGGAATCGACGCCCCCGGAGAGGGCCGTGATTGCCAGGCCATCCTTGACCAGGGATGATATCTCGTCGGTTTTGTCCTTGATGAAGCCCGCGACGTCCATGCCTTCGGCCTTGATCTCCTTTACTTCCATGACTCCTCCAGTTAATGATGGGTGAATGAAGCAGGATTGAAAAGGGTTGGCTGATTGACCTTCCCCAAAATATTATCACTCCGTCGAGGCGCGGTCAAGAAAAAATTAATTTTACCGCCGCCGGGGCTGTGCGGCCGGGTTGACAGCCCTGGACTCAGGGGGGCGTTACCCGGATCGAGATGGCGGGCAGCATGCCGAGCGAGACCCTCCGTTTAGGACGGTTTCCCTTTTCATCCGGCGGGCCGGACGGCCACTCGGTGAAGGCCTCGACGATCAGATTGTCGACCAGCCCCGGCTGGACTTCATTGGCCCCGGACTTGAGCATGAAAGTCAGCAGGCCCGACGACAGGTTGACCTCGCCGAGTGAAATTCCCCGGGGAGGATCGACCAGGCTGAGCGAGCAGCTCGCGAGATGCAGACGCGGGGGTACCCGGGCGCTCACCCGGACCATGCCGCCGGCCTGGAGATTGACCGGGCCGGGTTCGGCCAGCTCGAAGGCCGGCCGGCGCAGCCTGGCCTGCGGGACCAGGGCCAGCAGGGTTTCGGATGGCACCAGGTGGCGGTAGGCAAAGGCCTGCATCATGTCTTCAGCCGGAACCGCCGGCCGGCTGACCGGCTGGCCGTTGACCAGGGCGCGCCCCTCCAGCTGAAGAAAGAACGGTTCCGGGGAAGGTTCCCGGGGCGCGCTCAGCGTCATGCGGGCGCTCTCCCGACCGGCCGGAATCAAGCCGCCGTTCAGGATCCAGCCGGCCGGCGCCTCCTTGAGAAGCATCTCGATCTCGCCGTCAAAGCCATCCCGGCGCAAGGCGTGGACGTTGATCGGTGTGACGCATCCGGCCGGAATGGCCAGGCTTGACGGGGTCACGCGCAGTTCAAAACCGGGGATGCGCGGTCCGATACGCAGGCGATAGGCATACTCCTCGCCGCCATGATCCTGGGAGTCGGCGATCTCGACCTGGTAGGTGCCGTCCCGGGGCAGTTTGAAGGAAAGGTAGGAATCGGCGTGATGGGTATTGAGTCCGGAGCCCCGATCTTCCCGGTCGTCATTCCAGGCCAGCACGCGCCCGGAGGCGTCCATCAGGCGAAGCCGGGAATCCAGCGGCGAACCGAGGCGGCGAGCCATGACTTCCGCCACGAACTCAAATCCGGACCGGCCTTCGAACTGGAAACGGTCGGTGTCGCCGGGTTTGCCGATCCGGCCGTTTATAATCTGGGGCAGGCGTACCTTCTGGGCGGCCGCCGAACTGCCGGATTCGCTTTCAATTGATTCGGGCAGGTTGTCCACCGAGTAGAGAACGGGATTGGAGATCTGTCCGTTGTTGATAAAGGAGACGGTCCGGATCGTACCCGGTTCGAAATTGGTGTCCAGCGGCAGCCGGCTTTCCGGAAGGTTCCAGCCGGAGAGCGCGGCGGCGGTCGGAAGGGCGGCTCGGCCGCCCAGCGGAAAGACCCGGGTGACA
>JAKJFK010000120.1 GCA_022704925.1 candidate division TA06 bacterium
GGGCGCGCACGGTATCGATCGTCTCTTCGGGATGGAACCTGATGCCTCCCTTCGTCGGCCCCCGGGCGTTGTTATACTGAATCCGGAATCCGTGAAAAACCTCGATATCGCCGTTGTCCATCCGGACCGGCATGGTAAAGTGATATTCGCGCAGGGGTGTCCGCAGCAACTGGTGCGCCCCCCGGGACAGCTGCAGGCGGCCGGCGCATTCGTCCAGCTGGCGGCAGGCCATTTCAAAGGGATTCTCTTGTTTCGGCGTTTTCATATTCCACTCCGGTCCGGCGGTAAGGAAAAGGCTTGATCCGTACGAATCCGCGTCGGGGTCGGCTCAGGAAATCCGGCGCAGGTCGAGGTCTTTCAGCTGTTCCGGCGACACTTCCGAGGGCGCCCCGGTCATGAGACAGGCGCCCTTCTGGGTCTTGGGGAAAGCAATCACTTCGCGGATGGAAGGCAATCCCAGAAAAGTGGTCAGCAAGCGGTCAAAACCAAGGGCCAGTCCGCCGTGGGGAGGCGCCCCGCGCTCCAGGGCGGCCAGGAGAAAGCCGAACTCCCGCTCCCAGGCGGCGGGTTCAAGATTCAGGATCTTGAATATCCGGCGCTGCAGTTCAGCCTGGTGGATCCGGATGCTGCCGCCGCCGATTTCGGTTCCGTTAAGCACCAGGTCGTAGGCCTGACTGCGGACCCGGAGCGGTTCGCTTTCGAGGTAGTCCAGGTCCTCGGGCCGGGGTGCGGTAAACGGGTGGTGTACCGAAGTCAGGCGTTTCGATTCCTCGTCGTGTTCAAAGAGCGGGAAGTCCACCACCCAGAGGAAGCAGAAACGATCCGGCGGGACCAGGTTGAAATCCGAGGCCAGCATCAGGCGGAACGCTCCGAGCAGGAGGCTCGCCTTCCGGTCGGCGTCGGCTACCATGAAAATTACGCCCTTCTCAAGTCCGAATTTTCCGGCCAGCCCGGCCAGGATTTCCGGCCCCAGGAACTTGGCCACCGGAGATTGGAAATTGCC
Organism: candidate division TA06 bacterium; assembly: GCA_022704925.1. GTDB lineage: Bacteria > Ratteibacteria > UBA8468 > MWAK01 > MWAK01 > MWAK01. The sequence goes on from JAKJFK010000120.1 coordinate 1,004, forward strand.
GCCGGCGGCCTTGATCCATACCAGTCCGCGGGCGCCCAGTTCCCGAACCTTCTCCTCGTATCCCTTAAGCTGGGTAACCGACGGATCCACCCCCGGCAGGGCCAGTCCTTTGATACGGCTGCCGGCGGCAACCGCCTTGCGGAATACCTCGAACCCGCCGGCGGCCGCCAGCTCGGTGACATCGGTTATTTCAAGGCCGAAACGCCGGTCGGGCTTGTCGGAACCGTAAACATCCACGGCCTGCTGATAGGTCAAGCGCGGAAACGGCCGCTCCAGGGGACGGCCGTTAACCGTCTGAAAAATCCGGGCCACCATCTCTTCGACCAGGTCCTGGATGTCCTCCGGCTCCACGAAAGAGGCCTCAAGATCAATCTGGGTGTGTTCCGGCTGGCGGTCCGCCCGCAGATCTTCGTCACGCAGGCAGCGGGCCAGCTGGAAATAACGGTCCAGCCCGGAAACCATCAGCAGCTGCTTCGAAAGCTGGGGGCTCTGCGGCAGGGCGTAAAACTTGCCGGGATCAAGCCGGCTGGGCACCAGGAAGTCCCGGGCTCCCTCCGGGGTGCTGCGGGTGAGCAAGGGGGTTTCCACCTCCACAAAACCTTTTTCACTCAGAAATTCCCGGGCCGTTCGGGCCGCCCGGTGGCGCAGAATCAGGTTCCGCTGCATTACCGGCCGGCGCAAATCAAGGTAGCGGTAACCGAGCCGGACCGTTTCAGAAACCTGGGCCGCCTCGTCAATCTCGAAAGGAATCGGGGCGCAGCGATTGAGCAGAACCAGTCCCTCGGCCAGCACCTCAATTTCACCGGTGGACATCCGGGGATTCTCGGTCCCGGCCGGACGCCGGGTCACCCGGCCCCGAACCTGGATGACATCCTCGCTGTGCAGCGCCGCCGATTTTTCAAAATCATCCCGGGAAAGCCGCTCGGGATTAAAAACAACCTGGGTCACCCCGTAACGGTCGCGCAGGTTGATGAAGACGATTCCGCCGTGGTCCCGGCGCGCTCCAACCCAGCCGGCCAACCGGACCTCCCGGTCCAGATCGCCGGCGGATAATTCCCCGCAGTTATGGCTGCGCATCATTTTTAAGCCTTTCAATCATGGTTTCCGGGGGCAGCGAAACCTGGCGGCCCGATTCCAGGTCGCGCCAGAGGATCTCACCCCGGGCCAGTTCTTCCGGACCAAGCACGGCCACCATCCGGCAGCCGTCCCGGGCGGCCTGGCGCAGTTGGGATTTCAGGCTGCGGGCCTCGGGAGCAACCGTAACCGGCCATTCAACCGGGAGCGCCTCCCGAAAACGACGGACCAGCCGCAGCGCCTCCGGCAGGTGGGCCGCTTCCAGGTAAAGAATCCGCAGTCCGGCCCGGCCGGCCGGGGGCTCCGGCAGGACGGACATCAAGCGTTCCAGCCCGATCGCGAAACCAAAAGCCGGGGTGGCCGGACCGCCCAATTCCTCAACCAGGTTATCGTAACGGCCGCCGGCGGCCAGGGCGTTTCCACCCCCGGCCAGGGTTACCTCAAAAACGGAACGGGTATAATAGTCAAGACCGCGCACCAGGCGGGGATTTTCCAGAAAAGGCACCTCCAGAAGGCGCAGGCATTCGAGAAAAAGACGGTGGTGCTCCCGGCAGGCCGGACAGAGGAAACCGCCGACAACCGGCGCCTGGCCCAGGATTTTCCGGCAGGCGTCCACCTTGCAATCGAGAACCCGCAGCGGGTTCTGCTTCGACCGTCTCAGGCAATCCGGACAGAGACCCCCGGCGCGCGGCTCAATAAATTCCGAAAGGCGCCGGCCGTACTCCTCCTGGCAGGCCCGGCAACCGAGGGAATTGACTTCAAACCGGAACTCCGGAAGCCCAGCCAGATTGAAGACACGGTTCAACAAGTCCAGCGTTTCCGACTCAGCCTGGACCCCGGCTACTCCAAAAAGTTCTCCCCCGAGCTGCAGAAACTGTCGGTAGCGGCCCTCCTGGGGACGATCGTAACGAAACATCGGCCCCAGGTAATAAAATCGGGCCTGGGGCGCGTGATAGGTGAAATCATGTTCGAGGTAGGCACGGACCAGGGGAGCGGTTCCCTCCGGCCGCAGGGCCAGCAGCCGTCCCTTGCGGTCCTGGAAAGTATACATCTCCTTGGTAACCAGGTCGCTGTCGGGCCCCACGCTGCGGTTGAAAAGGCGGGCCTCTTCAAGAACGGGTGTCTCCAGTTCCTGAAATCCGGCCTGTTCCAGGCGCCCGGTGACCAGTTTCAAAAAGGCGGCCAGTTTCCGGGCCGCCGCCGGCAGCAGGTCATAGGTGCCGCGGACTGCCTGATAGCGTTTTTCCATAATGCCGTTTTCCCGGGGCCGGAACCGGACCCGCCCGGAGACCTCAATAATGACGCCGAAATTTGGGGAGGGAAATTGTAAAATTATATATTTTAAAGCCGGCCGGTGTCAAACAAAAAAGCCCAGCACCAGCATGATCAACGCCGATAAAACCGGCACGCTGAAGTTATCGTCGGGCGGCAGGTCAAAAAGTTCCGCCAGGGAGGCGGTGGCGGCGCCGGCGAATCCCACGCCGAAATCCAGAGAGTGGCGGGGCAGCCGGGAAAGGAGTCCGGCCAGGATCGTGGTGACGGCCAGGCAGGCCAGGAATCCCTCCAGCGTCTTGCGCCGGTAAACCTGGACCCGGCCGAAGCGGCTGCCGGCCAGGGTGCTCGCCGCATCGCCGAACGTCAGAAAAAGCAGGCCCGCCAGGGGAAGGCTCAAATCCGGCATCAGGACAAAAAGAAAGAAGACGGCCAGAACGAAATAAGTATCGCCCAGAAAGAAGCCCGGCTGTTCCTTGAGGATGCCGCCGCTTCGGGCGGCGATCCAGCCGTAAAGGCCGGGATGGAGACGCCGCTCGTATTCGAACCCGACCAGCAGGACCAGAAGGAAACCCAGGCAGGCGATTGACCAGCCCCAGCCGCCGAAGTAGGCCAGCAGGGCGAAGAAAGTCCCGAAAAGAATCCGGTATAGCTTGCGTTTCAAAAGGTTCATTCCCCCTCCTTGCAGACATTGGAATCCGGACCGGACGAACGCCGGTACGACTCCGGGACCGGGACCACCCAGGGACTCCCGGTCACCGGATTGGCAAGAGTGACGACCACGGTGTGATAGACCGCTTCCAGATTCCGGTAGGTCAGCACCGACTCCGGGCTTCCGGAGGCCCGAGCCGTCCCCCCATCCATCAGCAGTAACCGGTTGCAATAAGCCCCGGCCAGATTCAAGTCGTGCAGGACCGCCACGATGCCGAGCCCGTTCCGATTCAGGGCGGCCAGCAGGTCCATGATCTCAATCTGGGCGCCCGGATCCAGGTGGCTGGTGGGTTCGTCCAGCAGGAGCACCCGCGGCTGCTGGACCAGGGCCCGGGCGATCGCAACCCGCTGCCGTTCACCGCTGGATAGTTCCGAAAGCAGGCGGTCCCGGAGGGACTCCACGCCGAGCTGCCGGCTTATCCGATCCACCAGTTGACGGTCGCCGGGATCGAGCCAGAACTGAAAAAATTGACGGTGCGGCAACCGTCCCAGCCAGAGATACTCCTCGACGCGGCCGGCAACCGGCATGTCCTCCCCGGCGCTCACCACCGCCACCCGGCGGGCCAGCCAATCCGAATCGGACGGATGAAAAGGATGTTCCCACCAATCTATTTCGCCCCCGTGCGGAACCAGGCCGGTGAGAGCCCGCAACAGGGTGGTTTTCCCGCTGCCGTTGGGGCCGATGATCCCGAGAAAATCGCCCGTTTCCAGTTCCAGGTCAATCCCGCCCAACACCGGCCGGTTGCGGTAGCCGGCCGTCAGGCCCTTGATTCTCAAGGCCGGTCCTTTCTTCATGGGTGACGCTCCCGGCGGTAAAGCGAACTGATAAAGATGCTCCCGCCCAGCAGCCCGGTAATTACACCCACCGGCAACTCCAGGGGGCTGATGATCGTCCGGCTTAAAAGATCGGCTCCGACCAGGAAGGCGGCGCCCGCCATGAAGGAGGCCGGAATCAGCCACCGGTGATCCGACCCCAGGAGCGGACGCAGGAGGTGGGGAACCAGCAGCCCGACAAACCCGATGATCCCGCTGATGGCCACCGAAAGACCGGTCAAAAGCGAGGCGGCCAGGAAGACCGACCGCTGGACGCGGTCAACCCTTAAGCCGAGATGGTGGGCGGCCGATTCCCCCAGCGCCAGTCCATTCAGCGGAAAGGCCAGCCACCAGGCCCAGAGAACTCCGGCCAGGAAGACCGGCGCACTCCAGCGCAGCAGTCCCGGATCGCTCAAGCCAACGCTGCCCATCATCCAGAAGATGATTCCCTGCAGCTGCTCGGCTCGCACCAGGGCCATAATCAGCATCAGGAGCGAGGAGGAAACAAAACTGAGCATGACCCCGGTCAGCAGTGTCGTCGCCACGCCGAATTCGTGCCGGCGGCGGCTGAAAGCAAGCACCAGGGCGACGCTGACAACCGCGCCG
>JAKJFK010000121.1 GCA_022704925.1 candidate division TA06 bacterium
TCCCCCGACCGCCCCGCCGGTGACGCCTCGGACAGTTCCGACGCCGGCGGCAATAGACGCCCCGCCGCCGCTGGGAACCGGGGCCGCCGCTTCGGACGCCGCCCTGGCCGGGGCGGAGGCGTCGGCCGTTCTCGACCCGGCCGCCTGCTGGCCGGGTTTCCTGAATGAATTGCTGCGCCGGGAGCCCTTCTTCCATGCGCCGCTTCAGCAGGGCGGCCTCCAGGAGATCCGTACCGCGGAGAAGCCGCCGGTCCTGGTGGTCGGCATCAACAACCTTTTCGAACAGGATCTTTTGAAGAAAAACAGCCGGCGCCTGTCGGAGATCTGGCAGGAATGCTACGGAATGTCAGTTCGTTTTGAAGCGGTCCGCTTGCCGGAAAAGGGGATCGGTCGGATTCCCGGGCCGCCGCCGGGCCTGAAGGAGACCGCCTCGAAAAAGGTCCGGCCGCCGGCGCCGGCGGCGCCGCCGGCGGGCGAAACGACGCCGGCACGGGAGATTCCCGCGACCGGAACCGGCAGCGCCAGCCTTTCGCCCGACGAAGAGGCGATGGTCCGCCGGATCCAGGGAATCATGGGCGGTGAAGTTAAGGAGATTTTCAAGGAATAAACCGGACAAAGGAGAAAAACAATGGCGAATTTCATGCAAAACCTGAAAGAGTTGAACCAGTTGCGCCAGACGGCCAAGGTTATCGAGAAGAAACTTCGGGAGCAGAAACGCGAATTTTCCAGTCGGGACGGGAGAATCAAGGGGGTCATCAACGGCAAGCTTGAGATCCTTTCGCTGGAGGTGGCTCCGGAACTGCTGACCGCCGAGGGCAAGGCCGCCCTGGAGCGGCTTCTGATGTCCACCATCAACAACGCGGTTTCCGATATGCAGAGCCAGGTTTCGAAGGTGGTCAGCAGCCAGATGGGCATCAATCTGCCCGGCCTGGGATTTTAAAGTCGGCCGGGGCGTATCGGGGGTGAATCGGTGTTCCTATTCTTCGTTTACAACTTCTCGGCCTTTCTGGCCCTGCACCTGCCGGAGCCGGCCGCCCGGACACTGGCCCGGGTGACCTCGGCGCTCTTTTACCTGGTCACCCCGGGCATGAAGCGGAATGCCCGGCGCAATTTCCGGGTAATGCTCTCCAGCGGGGGGCGGGAACCGACGGCCGGAGAGCTGGAACGCCTGGTCTGGCGCGCCTACCTGAATTTCGGCCTCTATCTGTATGAATTTTTCCTGATCCCCCGCATTGACGGGGAGTTTCTGAACCGGCGCCTGGAGGTGCGGGGACTGGAGCACCTCGATTCGGCCATCGGCGGCGGCCGCGGCGTCATCAGCATCACCGGCCACCTCGGTAACTGGGAACTGGCCGGGATCTTGACCAGCATGATGGGTTACCCGGTTACCGCGGTTGCGCTCGACCACCGCAGTCCGAGCATGAACAAGTTCTTTCTGCACCGCCGCCGCATGAAAGGCGTGAAGATCGTTGCGGTCGGCGGCCGGACCCTGGCCCTGATCCGGGCCCTGAAAAAGTCCGGCATCGTTGCGCTGCTGGCCGACCGGGTCTTTTCCCGGTCCCGGCTCCGGATGGATTTTTTCGGGCGTTCCACCTATCTGCCGGCCGGGCCGGCCGAACTCGCGGTGCTGACCGGCAGCCCGATCGTGCCCGGCTTCCTGGTCCGCCGGGGCCGCCGCTACCTGCTTTCCTTCGAACCGCCCATCCACCCGGACCTGGCCTCCGGGCGCAGCTCGGCGGTGCGCACCCTGGCCCGGCATGTCATTGACGTGCTGGAGCGCTACATCCGGACTTATCCGGAACAGTGGCTGGTCTTCGAATACCTATGGAACAAAGAAACCGCGTTTTGATGTCGGGCAATGAGGTGGCCGGAGAGGCGGCGGTCGCCGCCGGCTGCCGGTTTTACGCGGGCTATCCCATCACGCCCCAGAACCAGTTGACCGAGTATATGAGTCGCCGGGTTCCGGAAGTGGGCGGGGTTTTCATCCAGGCCGAAAGCGAACTGGCCGCCATCAACATGGTCTTCGGCGCCGCCGCCGCCGGCGCCCGGGCGATGACCTCCTCCTCCAGCCCGGGCATCAGCCTCAAGCAGGAGGGTATTTCCTACCTGGCCGGCTGCGAGCTGCCGGCGGTGATCGTCAACATGAACCGGGCCGGGCCCGGGCTGGGCGATGTTACGCCCAGCCAGGCCGATTACTTTCAGTCGACGCGGGGCGGCGGCCACGGCGATTACCGGACCATCACCCTCGGCCCGCAGAACCTCCAGGAACTTTACGATCTCACCTACCTGGCCTTTGAACTGGCCGACCGTTATCGCAACCCGGCCCTCATCCTGGGCGACGGCATCCTTGCCCAGGTCATGGAACCGGTCCGGTTGAAGCCCCTGCGCCGGGTCCGGCCCGCCCCGGCCTGGGCCCTGACCGGCTGCGGAGACGGCCCGCCGCGGAAGATCCTGTCGCTTTTTCTGAAGCCCGGGGTTGCCGAGGCGCACAACTGGCGCCTGGCCGCCAAGTACCGGAGAATCGAGGTTCGCGAACAGCGCTGGGACGAGTTCCAGGTTGAAGACGCGAAACTGGTGGTAGCGGCCTTCGGGAGTTCCGCCCGCATTGCCCGGGCCTCGGTCCAGGCCGCCCGGGAGGAAGGCCTGGCGGTCGGCCTCTTCCGGCCGGTTTCGCTCTGGCCGTTTCCCTACCAGCCCCTGCGGCGGCTGGCCGAGGGCCGGCGCCGTTTCCTGGTCGTCGAAATGAACCTGGGCCAGATGGTCGAAGACGTGAGGCTGGCGGTCGAGAACCGGGGGCCGGTCTCCTTTTACGGCCGGCCGGGCGGCGGCGTGCCCACTCCGGAGGAGATTCTGAAGGTGATCCGAAAAACCTACCGGGGGGCGGAGCGATGAGCCAGACCTACCTTTTCAAGCGGACCGAGGGATTGCAGGACGCGCCCACCAGTTTTTGCCCCGGCTGCGGCCACGGCATCCTGCTGCGCCTGGTGGCCGAACTCGTTTGGGAACTGGGCCTGCGCGGCCGAACCGTCGGCGTGGCTCCGGTGGGCTGCGCGGTGACCGCCTACGACTACTGGAATTTCGATGTGACCGAGGCCGCCCACGGCCGGGCGCCGGCGGTTGCCACCGGCATCAAGCGGGTTCATCCGGACCGGCTGGTCTTTACCTACCAGGGTGACGGCGACCTGGCGGCGATCGGCACCGCCGAGATCGTGCACGCGGCCAACCGGGGCGAGAACCTGACCACCGTCTTCGTCAATAACGCCGTTTACGGGATGACCCGGGGCCAGATGGCTCCCACCACCATGCTCGGCCAGAAGACCACCACCACCGCGGCCGGCCGCGACCCCCGCCAACACGGCTATCCCCTGCGGGTTTGCGAAATGCTGGCCGGTCTCGACGGAGTGGTTTACCTGGAACGACTGGCCCTGAGCGACCCGGCCTCGGTTCGGCGGATCAAGGCCGCCATCCGCAAGGGATTCGAATGCCAGCTTTCCGGCCAGGGTTTCTCGCTTATCGAGGTTCTTTCGCCCTGCCCGGTTAACTGGAATCTCTCGCCGGTGGATTCGCTGACTTATGTCCGCGAGGTTATGAGCCCGGTTTTCCCGCCCGGCGTGATCAAGGACCGGACTTGTCAAAAACCGGCTCCCGGCGTATAATTTTTCTATTGTAGTCCTATATATATCAGTGCCGGGTAACCCGGAATCCGCCGACGGCCCGGTTGAGCCGGGACAAAAATCCTCGTCTCTCCCTCCGGGGCCGCCAAGTTGTTTTCCCAAAGAGCAAAGGAGGCGTTCCATGGATTTGAACCTGCTGGGTTTGGCCATCTCCATTCTTGGCGGCGCGCTGGCGGTTGGACTGGCCGGCGGCGGATCGGCCATCGGGGTCGGGCTGGCCGGCCAGGCGGCCAGCGGCGTCCTGGCCGAGGACCCGGACAAGTTCGGGTCGACGCTGCTGCTGGTGGCCCTGCCCGGGACCCAGGGCATCTACGGGTTCCTGGTCGGGTTCCTGGTGATCATGAAACTGGGCCTCCTGGGAAGCCAGATCATCTTCCCCTCCCTGTTCCAGGGGCTGCAGATCCTGGGGGCCTGCCTGCCGATCGCCCTGGCCGGGTTTATCTCGGCCGTACACCAGGGCAAGGTCTGCGCCGCCGGCGTGGGCGTGGCGGCCAAGAACCCGGCCGCCGGGATGAAGGCGCTGGTTTACGGCGCCCTGGTTGAGACCTACGCCATCCTGGGCCTGGTGGCCTCCATCTTCTTCCTGCAGGGAATCAAACTTCAGTAATCCCGATGGCCCTGGAAAACCTGCTTGAGACGCTCCTTGACGAATCCCGGCGCCAGGCCGAGAGCATCCGGCGCGCCGCCGAAACGGAAGCGCGCCGGCTGGAGTCGGAACTTCGGGATGGGGTGCGGCGCCGCGTGGCGGAGCAGGTTGAATCGGCCCGGCGGCGGTTCGAGCGTGACCTGGAACAGGCGGTCAGCGCCGGGCGCCTGGAATCGAGGCGGACCCTGCTGGCCGACAAGGAACGCTTTCTTCGATTGGTCTACCAGGAGGGCCTGAAGGTTCTCCGTTCCGACCCCCGGCGCCTCGCCGAGTTTTTTTCACTGCAACTGGCCGGCCTTGAACCGGGCGACTACCGGGTCGAAGCCGGCCGGGATCTGGAAGCCTCCCTTGGTGCCGACTGGTTCCAGGCCGCCGCGGCCCGGCTGCGTCCGGCCGGGATCCGGCTGGAATTCTCCGGCTACCGGGACCAGGCCGGCCTGGAACTCCGGCTGCAGTCCGGCCACGCCGAGATCCTGATTTCTCCGGAACGGGCCCTGGAACTGCAGTGGCCGGAACTGGAGATCCGACTGGCCGCCATCCTTTTTCCGAACGGTTGAACCTTGGCACTCTTTGCTTACGCGGTCGGCCGGGTGCGGGCCCTGGAGGCCCGGTTGATAGGGGCCGAGCGGTTCCGTCAGCTTGAGGAGTCGGCCGGTTGGGAGGGACTCCTTCCGGAACTGGCCGGCCTGGGTTACCCGGTTCCCGCCTCCGACCGGAACCTCTCCGAATGGCTCCGGGAGCTGCGGGCCGGCTTGTGGAAACTCTCCGACCACCTCCTGGAAGGGACCGATTATCCGTATTTTTATCGGCTGCCGATAGATTTCAACAATCTGGTCCTGTTGGCTCGGAGCCGGGCGGGACTGATGGATTCCGGCTTCGAAGCGGAACCGGGCGGCTCCCTGGAGACAAAGTCGCTGGAGAGCGTCTGGTCTGGCCAGGGCTGGTTCCGCCTGCCGGCCGAGCTGGCCGCCGGTTTGAAGGAAGGGCAGCGCCGGCTTGAGAATGACGGCCCGGACGGTTTTGAATACGAACTGGCCGGTGCGGTCACCCGCCTGATGCTGAGGGCCTCCGGAAGCAGCGAGTTGCTGGCGCGGCTGGCGGTCTTTTTCATCGATGGCTGGAACCTGCGCTCCTACGCCGCCGGCGG
>JAKJFK010000122.1 GCA_022704925.1 candidate division TA06 bacterium
GGCCGGCCGGGTCTGGGCCCGGCCGGCGGCGGCCGCCGTCAGGGTTAAGGCGGCCAGCAGCCCGGCCGCGATCATCCGATAGCGCATGGTGCCTCCCGGAGTATTTGCGTGTTTGGCCCGCGCCGGATCAAAATCCGGCGCGGGCGATGGGTTGAGCCGCCCGGTCCGGTTCAGATCCAGAAGATCTGGTTTCCGATCTTGCCGGTGAAGCCGTCGATGATCAGCCAGATGCCGTTGACGACGAACTGTCCGACGATCAGGCCGATGAAGAAGAGCTTGGACCGTTCGTAGATCCTGACCCCGGCGTACTTGAGCAGGATGCTCTTCAGGAGCCAGGCGATGAAGATGGAGAACCAGAGCTGGGTGGTCAGGTAGATGGTCGAGAAGGCCAGCCCGAGCGGGTGGAAGGGAAACCAGAGCAGCCGGGTGCGCAGGAACTGGAAGGCGACCGCCAGGCCGGCCCCGAGCAGGGTGAAGTTCAGGTAGAGCTTGTTGTGGACCGAGCCCGGGTCCTTGATGACCTCAGCGATATAACGCCAGGGATAGACCGGTCCGGAGATGAAGTACCAGCGGGTAGCGTTGATGGCCCCGGCCCGGTAACCGAAGAAGAGGACCGCCCAGATGGCCGTGACCATGGCCACCAGGATGGAGATCAGGATGGCCCAGAAGAGGAGGCGGCGCCGGGCCCGGACGTCCTCGATCATCTTCAGGCCGTTGGCCACCGAGGCCATGACGAAGGTCCGGATGTCGGCCGCATAGGCGAAGGTGAGGCCCAGGGCGGCCATGCCGGTCTGTCCGATCCGGTTGTAACCGAGAGTCGAGGTGGTGATTACCGAAGGGATCATGGGCGCCCGGGTGGCGGCCAGGCCGCCCTCGGTCACGACCCGGGTGATGCCGATATAGATGAAGAGGGCGGCCGCCAGGAAGAAGACCGCCGGCAACAGCGGCAGTCCGCTGGCCACCAGCCAGCCGACCAGAAAGACCAGGCAGATTATCGTGCCCCAGAAGGCCACCCGGTAGGGAACGATTTCATCGGCGTCGTCCGGGTTCGCCTTCGGCCGGACCGCGGCGGTGAAGACCGAGGCCAGTTGGCGCCGGGCCAGCCAGAAACTGTAAAGCATCAGGGCGACCAGGGCGCCCAGCGACTGCCAGTCAAGGATCGGCCGGGCGGTGTAAGGAAGGTAGCCGGTGGTTCCGAAACCGGTGATGTTCAGGAAGCCCTGCTCGACCGTGGTGAGCAGGGCGAAGAACCAGAGGCTGAAGGACATCGGGATGTTGACGAAGTAGGTAAAGCCGATCATCGGGAAACTGACCCGGAAGGGAAGCTGGATGGTCGCCCGGAAGATCGGGATGGTGTTGTCAAGTTTGAGGGCCGGCACCGACTCGAAGTAGAAGTGCAGCCCGTTGAGGGAGCCGATCAGGGCGGTGATGGCGAATCCGGTCCAGAAGAGAGGGTTGCGAAAGAGGTTGTTGGCGTGGGCATTGATCATCTCCAGCGGGGTCTTGGTAAGCGGATAATTCAATATTTCGTTCTGTTCCCACTGCCGGCGCAGGATGACCATCAGGAAGATCATCACCAGGTAGAGAGCCATGAGAAAGGCGGCCCAGGGGAGCAGGGGCTTCACCCAGGCCAGCCAGGGTATGGACTCTCCCTTGGGCAGCCCTTCGTAGAACCAGGCGACCGCGTTTTCATCCCGGACGATCAGCCAGGGTTTGAGGTAGGGGATGATGGTCTCGGCCCAGCGGTTGCTGCTGGTGGCGTAGTAGCTGGCGGAACTGATGGTCGGGATCAGGTAAAGGATCAGGCCCATGGTCGGGATGGCGCAGGCCACGATCATCATCACGTAGACCAGGATCATCTCGGCGCTCGAGAAGGCCAGGCGGCGGCAGTACCGGCGCAGCAGGAGGTTGAGCAGGACCAGCCAGAAGAGGAAGAAGATGGCCGAGGAGGCGGTGAAATCTTCGGCCATGTAGGAGCCCTGGACGGCGATCTGGTTATAGACGTTGCCCAGGGCGATCAGGGCGGCCATGACCGCGCCGGTGATGATCGAGCGCAGGGTGAATTCGTTCTTCTCCAATTTTTCCATGCTTCTCTCCGCTTGGGTGACCCGCCGGACCCGGCAGACCGGGACAACCGGTTTTTTCTATTTATTATAATATTTTTTGGCCGCCTTGAGCTGGTGGTCGGTTGAATCCTTGATATACCGGCGGTAGGTCCGCAGTTCGAACTCCCTGGCCACGGCCGGGATCGAGAGTTCCGGATCGGCCGCTTCCAGGATGAACCAGGCCTCCGGGCCGAGGGTCTCGATCCGGATCCGGTCCCCGTAACGGGCCCGGATCGCCTTCAGCCGGTCGCCCTGGTAATCCCAGTGGAAGACGGCGCTTTCCAGGTCGAGAACCCGGGTGACCCACCAGGAGAAGCGGTCGGTCCGGTCGAGCCAGCGGCCGGCGTTGTCGAGGATGCCGGAGGGGGTCTGCTGGACCGCTGAGACGATCGGGACCCGGTTCTGGAAGCCGAGCGTCTCCAGCAGCCGTCCGGCCGGGAAGGCCGAGGAAAAAACGATCAGTTCCGCGCCCCGTTCCACCAGCCGCCGCGTCTCGTCGGGCCAGTTGACATCGAAGCAGATCTGGATCCCGATCCGGCCGAAATCGGTCTTGAGCGGTTCCGGGTCCGGACGCCCCGGGCAGACCCCCCGCTTCAATTCGGTGTCGGTCAGGTGGATCTTGTCGTAACGGCCGGCGATCTTACCCGCCCGGTTGACCAGGAGGGCGGTGTTATAAAGGCGCCCCTGCCGTTTTTCATAGATGGAGCCGACCAGCCAGCACCGGTGGCGCAGGGCCAGTTTCTGCAGGGTCTCGGTGCCCAGGCCCGGTTTCTTCTCCAGGGTGGGCAGTCCGGAATAGGGGAAGACCTCCGGAACGGCGACCAGGTCCGGCTTCAAGCCGGCCATTTCGGCCAGGGACTCCTCCAGGTACTTCAGGTTATCTTCGGGCGTCCGGGGCTGGCGATACTCCCGGGCCATCCCAAGCGCCACCGCGGTTATTCTCCTGGACATCGCGCTCCTCTCTCCGGGGACCGGGTTTCGTTCCGGCCTGGATGCTTCAAATAGGCAAATCGTTGAGTGAAGAACTTCTTCGCACGACCGTGCGTTCGTCCAGCGGCTCGGCCCCCTTCTTCAGGAAATTTTCGAGGGAGACCCCTTCCTTGACCCGGATGACCAGTTCGTAGGGCGGCTCGACCCGGTAGGGCGGGATGGCGCCGATCCGGCCGACCGCCTCGGCCGCGCCGGCCCGGATGACTTCCCGGGCGCGGGCCGGCGACAGGTGCAGGGCCGTCTCCAGGCCCAGCCCCTCCTTGACCGTCACCCCGACGATGTCCGGGACAAGTTCCCGCGCCTCGGCCACGGCCCGGTCGTCCCCGGAGATGAAGACGGTCGGCACGCCGTAACTGCCGGCCAGGGCGGCCCGGCATCCGAACTCGCCGATCAGCCGGCCGTTCAACCGGTAGTATTCGATGGTCAGGGAGGAATAGGTATGGGCCAGGTTGCCGTTCTCGGTGGCGGCCCGGGCGTGCTGTCCGACGAAGAAGAGCCCGTCGAAACCATGGTCAAGCAGCCCGGGCGGGGGCAGCGGCCCGCGGTTGATGAGCCGGGCTTTCGGGTGGAACTCGGTGATGTCGATGCCGCCGTTGCCGTGGCCGTCCATGACGACCACCTCGGCGGCCGGGTCGGCCTCCAGGATGCCGTCCACCGCGGCATTCACCTCGCGGGTCAGCAGGGTCATGGCCACCTTCTTCTCCGGCCGCTCCGCCTCCCGGGTCTGGAAGAAGCGGGCCACCCCGGCCACGCCCTCGATATCGGTCATGATGTATATTTTCATTATTTCCTTCGGGAACCGCCGGCTCAGAGTTTAAGCAGCCGGATCGCGTTCCGGCTGGTGATCTTCTCGTAAATCTCCGGAGTGATCGCCCGCTCGTCCTTGAGTTGTTTAAGATAAGCGGCCAGCGGCGCCGGCGTATCCGGGGCGCAGATGTCGGTGCCGAAGTAGAGGCGGTCCTGGAACTCCTCCAGGAGGGCGAGTCCGAACTCCCGGTCGCGGCTGACGGCATTGTAGCCGCTCCGGGCCGAGAGGTCGCCGTGCAGGTTCGGGTAGCGCCGCAGCAGCTCGACCGTCCGCCCCGGCCGCCGGACCGGGCCGGCGGGATAACCGTTGCGTTCTTCCGGGCTCGCCAGGGGCGCGATCTCGGCCCAGAAGGGCTGGGAGTGGCCCAGGAAGACCAGTTCCGGGAATCTGGCCAGGGCCCCTTCGAGCAGCGGCAGTCCGGGCAGGTCGTAGAGGCCGTAACAGCCGGTCAGGGCCGGCCCGATGTGGAAGGTCAGCGGCATTCCGAGCCGCTGGCAGTGGCCGAAGAGGTTCTCGACCATCGGGTGGTTGAAGGGCAGGCTGGCGGCGACTTCGCCCACGCCCCGGCAGCCGGCCGCGCGGTAGAATTCCAGCAGTCCGCCCAGGTCGGCCCAGGCGGAGTTCCCGACCTGGCGCGGATCAATGTTGCAGAAGGGCAGGAAACGGTCCGGGAAGTCGGCGCAGATCTCCAGCACCTCCTCCACGCCCTGGAGCGAGAGAGCGCACTCCGGGTGGATGATCGGCAGGATGACCGCCCGGTCCACCCCGAGTTCCCGGTAGCGTTCCAGCAGTTCGACCGGGGTGGTGAGGGCGGTCCGGCCGTCGCGGGGAAAGCCGTGATTGCGGACCGTGTGGACGTGGATGTCGATGATCATCTTTTTCCGGCCCGGCGGGTCCGGGCGGCCGGCGCCCTTTTGCCCTCCAGGTATTCGGCGGCCCGGAAGAGGATCTCCAGGCTCTTCAGGTTGTCGGAGAGGTCGGTCTCCCAGGGGGCACCTTTCCGGATGGCCCGGCTGAATCCTTCCAGCAGTTCCCGGTCCATGCCCCGCCAGTCGCCGGTCTCGACCGCGATCCGGCGGCGCGTCTCCTGTCCGACCGCCCGTTTCACCTGGTGCAGCCAGAGCTGGGGGTCGCGGTCGATCTCGCCGCCCATTTCCAGGCTGCCGGCACTGCCGGCCAGCCGTATCTCCCCGGAGTGGGGGGTCTCGCGGCCGGCCTCGGCGTAACTGGCATTGTAGCAGAGGGTCCAGCCGCCCGACATGCGGGCGGTCAGGCGCAGGCAGTGTCCCTTCCGGCTTTGCTTCCACCAGGGCGGGTCCCATTCGGAGGCCTCGACCGAGAGGGGCCGGCCGCCTCCGATCGAACGGGCCAGGTCAATGTGGTGGACGCCGTGGTTGAAGAGGACCGCGTGCGGATGGCCCAGTTTCAGGGCCGGCCGCCAGCGGTGGAAATTAATCTCCAGGCTGTTCAGGCGGCCGATGGCGCCCTCGGCCAGCAGCTCCCGGCACCGGCGGGCCAGGGGGTTGAACCTCATGTTCTGGACCACCGCCAGCCGG
>JAKJFK010000123.1 GCA_022704925.1 candidate division TA06 bacterium
CTCGACGTTCCGGCCGGCGTGGGTGGCCGCGACCAGTTCGTTGAGTCCGCGCTGGTCGATGGAACGGTTGGAGAAGAAGGTGACCGTGTCGTAGAAGCTGTTTTTGACTTCCAGGCCCGGGGCGCCGTTTTCTTCCCGGGCCGTGAAGGAAAACTGGTCGGGATTCTCGCTCAAGTACTTCTCGAAATCTTTCCGGCTCATACCTTTACCCCCGTTTGTGATGAGTTGGCCGCCGGGACTTCTTCCCGGGCGGAGTTCTTGCAGTAGGGACATTCCTTGGAGAGGCCCCGGCTGACCCGGCCGCAGTCCAGGCAGGCGGTGAATTCGGGGCTGAAAGCAATCTGCGCGTTCTGGGTGGCGGTGAAGGTCTTCTTTACGAAGTTGGCCAGCGCCAGGGGATCCGGCTTGGACTCGCCGAGCCAGACGTGGGTCAGGGCGCCGGCCTCGATGAGCGGGTGGAAAAGCCCCTCCTGCTTGACCTTTTCGCCCGGCGCCAGGGGCGCGGTTACGTTGAGATAGGTCGAGTTGGTGTAGTAAACGCCGCCGTTTTCCGGGGTGCCCTTGACCACCTTGCCGGCCTGGATCGGGAAGTGGGCCAGGTCAAGCTTGGCCATCCGGTAGGCGGTTGACTCGGCCGGCGTCTGCTCAAGCACGAACTTCAGGCCCAGCTCCCGGCTCAGGCGCTGGCAGGCCAGGTTGATGTAGGCGATCACCTTGAGGCCGAAGCGGAGCGCCGCCTCGTCTTCGTGAAGTTCCCGGCCCAGGTGGAACTGGACCATCTCGTTGAGGCCGAGCAGACCGATCAGGTAACTGACCCGGTTCATACGCAGGTAGGTCTCGCCGTCGGTCTTCATGGTGAGCAGGGCCAGCGGGCCGCGGTCGCCCAGGGAGAGCAGGCGGCTGATGAAAGCCTTCTTCTGCTGGTGAGCCTTGACCACCAGGCCCAGCATCCGGTCCAGCTCCTCGAAGAGGCGGGTGTCGTCGCCGGCGGCCCGGTAAGCGGCCCGCGGCAGGTTGATCGTGACATTCTGCAGGGCGCAGAAGCGCATCTTCCAGGGCGTGGCCGCCTCGGAGAGATCGGTCGAGTCGAGCACGAAGGAGAGGCGGCAGCACTCCGAGACCTTGGCCGTTTTGCCCCGGTCGAAGACGAAGTAGGTGTTGCCCTTTTCGGCCGCCGTCCGGCAGATGTGGGTCAGGTACTCCTCGGCGCCCGGTGTCTTGAAGAGCTTGTTGGTCAGGTGGCAGAGCGGCTTCGGGAAGAAGAAGGGTCGGCCCAGCCCGTCTCCCTGGAGATAGACCTCGAAGAGAGCCCAGGCGAACTTCTGGGCCTCCGGCTGGTATTCGGCGTAGGTCTTGCCGGTATACTGACCGCCCGGGCCGATGGCCGGCGTCTTCTCGAAGTGGTCGGGGACCTCCCAGTAAATGTTGATGTCGCTGAAGATGGCCTGGCCGCCGCGAGCCACCGCCTGCTGGCTGTACTCGTAGATCAGCATCTGGGCCAGCTGCTTGATGTCCCGGTCCGACATCCCCTCCAGGTACGGGGCGAAGAAGTAGTTGACCGCGTCCCAGCCGATGGCGCCGGCGAAGTGGCCCTG
This sequence comes from candidate division TA06 bacterium, assembly GCA_022704925.1. GTDB lineage: Bacteria > Ratteibacteria > UBA8468 > MWAK01 > MWAK01 > MWAK01. The sequence continues at coordinate 1,596 of JAKJFK010000123.1, forward strand.
GAGGGCGGCCGAGAACTTCACCATGTGCGCCAGGAGCGTCTCGCCGTGGCGGGCCGGCTTGGCGATGGAGAGGGCGTTGGGCAGCGAGAGGCCGAATTTTTTGACGTACTCCAGCGACTGGCCGCTGCAGTAAGGCCGGTCGCACATGCCCAGGTCGTGCAGGTGGATATCACCGGCCAGATGGGCGTCGGCCACCTCGGGCGAGAAGACCTCCAGCAGGGCGTACTCCTTCTTGATCGCCTCGGCCAGCGAGAGGTTGGTCGCCTCCGGGTTGTGCGGTATGTTGGCATTCTCCTTGTTGGGGAGGGTAATCACCTGGCGCACGTCGTAAAGGGGCATGCCGAGCCGGGTATGGCGCCGCCGCTCCTGCTCGAAGCCGTACTCGACCAGCTTGGCATTCACCATCTCGCGGATCAGCGGCGCGGTCAGCGTGCCGATCTTGGAGGCGACGATCTCCTCCTCCACCTCGAGGGCGATGATCTCGGCGATGTTCCGGGAGAGCTCGGTCTCCCGGCAGAGGGCGTCGACGATGCGCTCCCGGTTCCAGGTTACGATATCGTCCTTGCTGGTCCGCACGAAGAGGGCCAGGTCGGTCGATTCGCGCAGGCTGTCGATTTCGGCCGCCGAGAGCTTCAGTTCATCGGGGAGGATGCCGGCCCGGATCTGGCGGATGCGGGCCCGCCGCTGGCGGTAAAGGATATAGGCCTTGGCCGTCTTGGCGTGGCCGGTCTTGATCAGGACCTTTTCCACGATGTCCTGGATCTCCTCCACCGAGGGAACCCGGCCGGCGAATTCGCGGTTCAGGTAGATGACGACCGCGTCGGCCAGGTCTTCGGCCAGGCTGCGGTCGCTGCCGCCCATCGCCTGGGCCGCCTTGAAGATGGCGTTGACAATTTTTTCGCGGTCCATCGGGACAATCCGGCCGTCCCGTTTTTTGACCGTCTTAATCTCGTCCATGATTGGCTTCCTGTTTTTTCAACCGGGCGATTTCCTTTTCAAACTCGGTGATGTCGGCGAACTTACGGTAAACCGAGGCGAAGCGCACGTAAGCCACCTGGTCGAGCCGGGCCAGGTTTTCGATGACCAGTTCCCCGATCCGGGCGGAGGGGACCTCCTTTTCGAACCGGCTGCGGATTTCGCTGCTCACCCGGTCCACCAGCGCCTCGATGTCGGTCATGGAGACCGGCCGCTTTTCGCAGGACTTCATCACGCCGGTCAGCAGCTTCTCCCGTGAAAAAGGCTCCCGGCGGTTGTCATGCTTCACGACCATCAGGGGCTTCTCCTCGATTACTTCGTAGGTCGTGAAGCGGCGGCTGCAGGAAAGGCATTCTCGTCGGCGACGGATGTTCTTTTCGTCCTCGGACGGGCGGGTGTCAACCACCTTGTCTTCCAGAAAACCGCAGAAAGGACAGCGCATTCCCCCAACCTCCCCATATATTGTGTCCGCGGATATTTTAAGACACAATATTTAGATTGTCAAGCCTTTTCGGCCCGCCCGGCGGCGGCCGGGAGAGACCACTATATATTGTGCGGGGAGATATTTTAAAGCACAACATTTAGTTTGTCAAATCGGCCGGCTCCGGTTGCCGGCGGCCCCCAGATAAGGATATAATAAATACTTGAAAATCCCGGGCGGGAAGCGGGAAGACCGCCGGTCTTTTTCCCGTTTCCGGAGTCCGGGGCCAACCACTGCCATGAGCTTCGAACTGGTATCGGATTTCAAGCCGGCCGGGGATCAGCCCCGGGCCATTGAGCAACTGGCCGCCAACCTCGAGCGGGGCCGCCAGTTCCAGACCCTGCTGGGCGTGACCGGCAGCGGCAAGACCTTCACCATGGCCAGCGTGATCGCCCGGCTCAACCGGCCGGCGCTGATCCTCTCCCACAACAAGACGCTGGCCGCCCAGCTTTACAGCGAGTTCCGGGAGTTCTTCCCGCGCAACCGGGTCGCCTATTTCGTCAGTTACTACGATTACTACCAGCCCGAAGCCTACCTGCCCACTACCGACACCTACATCGAGAAGGACGCTTCCATCAACGAGGATATCGACCGCCTGCGCATGTACGCGGTCAGCAACCTCACCGCCCACCGGGATGTCGTGGTGGTGGCGACGGTCTCCTGCATCTACCCATCGGGCAACCCGGAGGATTACGCCGGGCTCACGGTGCGGCTGGCCCGGGGCGAGGCGGCCGACCAGCGGCGGATCATGCGCCGCCTGGTTGACATCCAGTACGAGCGGAACGATTTTGACCTCGACCGCGGCCGTTTCCGGGTGCGCGGCAACCGGCTGGAGATCGTGCCGGCCTACCAGGAGGCCGGTCTTCGCATCGAACTGGCCGGTGGCCAGGTGGCCCGCCTGACCGGTTTCGACACCCTGACCGGCAAGGAGCTGGAGGAGCTGGACGAGGTCTTCATCTACCCGGCCAAGCAGTTTGTCACCACTCCCGACAAGCTGGAACGGGCCCTGGATTCGATCACCGCGGAACTGGAGGTCCGGCTGGCCGAGCTGAAGCGGCAGGGGAAACTGGTTGAGGCCCAGCGCCTGGAGCAGCGCACCCGCTACGACCTGGAGATGATGGCCGAACTCGGCTACTGCTCCGGGGTGGAGAATTACTCGCGCCACTTCGACGGCCGGCCGGCCGGCGCCCGGCCTTACTGCCTGCTCGATTTCTTCCCGGAGGATTTCCTGCTCTTCGTCGACGAGAGCCACGTCAGCCTGCCCCAGATCCGCGGCATGTACCTGGGCGACCGTTCCCGCAAGGCCACCCTGGTCGATTACGGATTCCGGCTTCCCTCGGCCCTTGACAACCGGCCCCAGACCTGGGATGAGTTTCAGCGGTTCATGAAATCGGTCGTCTTCGTTTCGGCCACGCCGGGCCGCCAGGAACTGAACGCCTCCGGCGCCGAACGCCTGGGCGCCGCCTCACCCTGGGTGGCCGAGCAGATCATCCGTCCCACCGGCCTGCTCGATCCGCCGATGCTGATCCGGCCGACCGCCAGCCAGATCGATGACCTGGTGGCCGAGATCCGGGCCCAGGTGGAACGGAGCGAGCGCACCCTGGTGGTCACCTTGAGCAAGCATACCGCCGAGGAACTGAGCGAATTCCTGAAGAACCTCGGCCTCAAGGTCGAGTACATCCATTACGAGGTGGACACCTTCCGGCGGGTGGAACTGCTGCGCCAGCTGCGCGAGGCCAGGTACGACGTGCTGGTCGGCATCAACCTGCTGCGCGAAGGGCTTGACCTGCCCGAGGTCAGCCTGGTGGCCATCCTGGAGGCCGACAAGGAGGGTTTCCTGCGTTCCGAGACCTCGCTCATCCAGATCGCCGGCCGGGCGGCGCGGGCGGCCAACGGCAAGGTGATCCTTTACGCCGACCGGACCACCGGCGCCATGGAAATGGCCCTGAAGGAGACGGCCCGGCGGCGCAATATCCAGGCCGAGTACAACCGGGAGCATAACCTGGTGCCGGCGCCGATCCGGAAGGGAATTTACCGGGGCATCGAGGAGATCCTTGGCCAGAAGAAGGGCCTTTCGGAATCGGTGCTGGATGAGGAGATCAACGACCGGAACCTGCTGGCGGTACTGCGGCGCCTGGAGAAGGAGATGTTCCAGGCGGCGCGCGAACTTGATTTCGAAAGGGCCGCCCGCCTGCGCGACAAGATAAAGGAGCTGAAAGGTGAAAAGGAAATCCAGCGTGGCCGGCCGGGCCGGCGGCGAAGGTAGCCGGGCGGACGGAATCGGCGTGGAACTGGACCGGCTGGCGCGGCTGGCCCTCGCGGAGGATGTCGGTGCCGGTGACTGCACGGCCGTCCTGATCCCGGCCGCGGCCCGGGCCCGGGGGCTGATTATCGCCCGGGGACCG
>JAKJFK010000006.1 GCA_022704925.1 candidate division TA06 bacterium
CCCGCTTGGCCGCCGCGTAAGCGGCCGCGTAAACGCGCATCAAAAGCGAATCCTTGACCGGGCCGCCGTAGGAGCCGCCGATCTCATCCTCGAGGGTGATCCGCGTGATGCGGCCGGCGTAGTGCTTCACGAAGGCATAGACATAATCGGCGTAGGCCTTGATGAAGCCGGCCTCATCGACCACCTGGCCGTCCTTCATGTACTTGGCGACCACCCAGGCCGGCGGGTACTTGAGACCGAGGAAGCCGACCACTTCGACGCCGCCCTGCTTGCGCACCGCGTCCACCGCCGGTTCCTGCTGCCAGTTGTACTCTCCCTCGGCCGGGTTGACGCCCGTCCAGCGGCCCACTCCGCCGCCCGGGCTGAGCGTGTTGGCGACTTTCATGCCGATCCGTTTCAGGAAGCGGCCGGTGAAATCTTTGGAAGCCAGGTTGACGGCCGCGTCGCCCCCGTACTGCGGGAAGGCCTCCTGGTCGATCCGGGGGACGAGGGTCAGCAGGGCGTCACCCAGCACCGGCTCACCCTCCACCGAGCAGGCCAGCCGGTAGCCGCCCCAGGGCAGGTCGGCCAGCGGCAGCTTCCGCCGTAGCGTGGCCGCGGCCGGCAGGTTTTCGTTCAGCGCGTCCTGTTTTACCAGCTTGTTCTGCCAGTCGTAGACCTCCCAGCGCACCCGGGCCGGCCGGGCCGCGCCGTTGTTCCGAATGACCAGTTCGACCACCCGCTCCTCGCCGTCCACGTAGATGCCGGTCTCCTCCGGGATCCAGAAGCCGGCCTCCACGGCCGCGGCCGCCGGCAGCTTCTCCGGCAGCTCGGTCCCCCGGGTCAGGCTCACCCCGTCCAGCAGGATGCCCGGGCCGACATTCTCGGCCGGACCGATCTCGACGTGAAAGTAGTTGCGGACCGGCCCCTGGATCTCGATGCTCCAGCCCACCCGCTGCCAGCCCTCGCCGGCTGCCACCGGGAAGACCTTGCCGTACTCGTTCCGCTGCTTGTCGTCGTAATAATTGAGGTTGGTCAGGAGAAGGCGCAGCGCGAAATTCTGGTTTGGGTCGGCCGCCTCCGGCCCCCGCTTCACCCAGGCGCCGAGGGTATAGGTCCCCTCCTCCAGCCAGTAGATGCGGCTGGCGATCCGGGAGTTCAGCTTGATCACGCCGTTTGACCACATGTCGCGCCGGTTGGGGCCGTAATTGCCGTTCGGCGCGCCCCAGAAGTTGTTGCCGTAGCCGATCTCGAAGCCGCCGTCCCAGAGGATGTTCTTCCCGGCGCCGGCCGCCTGGCCGAAGGCCGCGTTCCCCAGGGCAAGAAGAGCGAAAAAGAATGTCAAGCCAGCCGCTGATCTTTTCATGCCTTCTCCTTTTTGGGATCGCGAGAGCTCTTTCTTAAATATAGTTTCGGTCCTGGTGCGAACCGTTTAGTCCGGGTCAACCGTGGCAGCAGCTCCTGGAAGAACTTCCGGTCGCGGGGATGGGTGAGCAGTCCGGCTACCGCTTCGATGGCCACCCAGCGGGCCTCCGGGTTGTCCGGGTCGCGCGGGGCCAGCCGCTCCTCCCGGGCGCGGAAGAGGAAGAGGGTAATGCACTTCAGCTCCGAAGTGTCGTCGCCGCCCTCGGCATCCAGGCGGAAACGCCGGTACCCGCCCAGCTCGCCGAGGTGGCGCAGGTTCTTTAGACCGGTCTCCTCGTGGATCTCGCGCCGGGCGGCCGCCAGCGGTTCCTCGCCGGGCTCCAGATGCCCCTTGGGCAGGGACCAGGCCCGGCCGCGCTGGTTGACCACCAGCACCTGGTTGCGCCGGTTGAGGACCACCCCGCCGGCGCTGAAGGTCTTCTTCATCGGTTCAGAAGGGCCGGTAATCGCGGTCGGTGCCGAAGAAGTCGTCGTGGTAGAAGTCGATGGTCGGCAGGATGTCCTGCCCCGACTCCTCCAGCCGGGCCAGCAACTCCCGGTAGCGGGCGAGGTAGCGGCCGAAAGTCTCGTTTTCGTGGCGCATCGGCTCCAGCACGAAGGGCGCGTGGTAGGCGGCCCGCCGGCCGGCGATCTCGTCCATCAGCGCCCGGTGTCCGGCCAGCGCCTCTTCCAGCCGGCCGGCCTGGCGGGCCATCTCGGCCAGGCAGGTCCGCCGTTCGGCCCTGCCCTGGCGCAGGTAGCCGTAGTGGCGGTTGAAGTCCATGGCGTGGTAAGCCAGCCGGACGGTGGTCAGCAGCCGGCGCAGGTCCTGGCCGGCGCGGTCGGCCACCGCGGCCCGGTAATCGCCCTCCGGCAGTCCGGCGATCAGCCGCTGCAGTTCCCGGTCGGCCTTCTCGCCGGCGGCGATGAAGGCCCGCCACTGGGCCGGCGTGAGCGGGCAGCGGTCGGCGAAGGCCGAGACCACCTGGCCGACCCGGGCCGGCGGCCGGGCCCCGTAGCGGAAGGAAGCGTGGATCGGTTCGGTCAGGGCGCCGAAGGTGTCCAGGAGGCGCCGGTAGACATCGCGGATCTTTTCGTAACGGGCGGCCCGGCGGCCGAAGAGGAAGGCGACGAACCGGTCGTCGAACTCCTTCACGCCGGCCCCCTCCTGGTTCCAGCTGAACTCGGAGAGGCAGCAGTACTGGTCCCAGCGGTGCGGGTCGTCGTGCGAATAGCTCAGCACCCCGTAGGAGCCGGCCCGTTTGCCCAGGCTGTTCAGCCGGGCCAGGCTGTCGGTGTGGCTGGAGACCGGCGGCAGCTCCCGTTCCGGGGTCAGGTGGTTGAGGCAGAGGCTCGGGTTGACGAGCGAGGCCAGCCGCCGGTCCACCTTCCAGAAGAAGAGCCACTTCCGGGGCGAGAGGTCCGGCGCCCGGTCCGGGTTCTCGTAGCACCACCAGCCGACCGCCAGGTGGCGCCGCAGCCCCTCCTTCTCCAGGATCTCCATCAGCCGGTCGTTGAAGTTGCCCTGCCGGTAGAGGATGTCGTACCAGAAGATGATCCGCTTGATCCCGCGGCTCTTCAGGTGGCCGGCGCAGCGGACCAGGTGCTCGATGAAGAAGTCCGCCATGCCCCGGCCCGGCCGCTTCTGGCACTCCGGACAGCGGCAGCGGGCGTAGACCTCGTCCAGGCCGAGGCCGAAATCGGTTATCCCGTACGGCTTCAAGGTCTCCAGTATCTCGTCGTAGAGGGCGAAGAGCAGCTCGTAGGTCTTCCGGTTTTCGGTGCAGAAGCCGTAGCCGGTCGGCCGGCCGGCCTCGTCCTTCATTGAGACCTCCGGGAAGGCCTTCGGCAGGTAGGTGTTGTGGCCCAGCGAACTGAAGTAGGGGATGAAATTCAGGCCCAGCTCCCGGGCGTAGCGAACCAGCTCGGCCAGGAAGTCCTCCTCGTACATCCGAGGATAATGTTCCCGCACCCGGCCCTCGGCGTGGTCGTAGTACTGGTTAAGGGTCTTCAGTTCCGGGAACTTGCGGGAGCGGAAGAGGAGGAACTCCAGGTCCGCGCTCCGCCGCCAGCAGTTGTAAAGCGAGACCGAGACGCTGTTCATCTTCAGCAGGTAGAGTTTCTCCAGCGCCCGCTTCCAGTCCTCCAGCCCCATCAGGTTGGTGCCGAAGATCGACTCGTAGAAGGGGCCGCGCTCGCGGAAGTCCGGCCAGTCGACCACCTCGACCGGCGGCAGCAGGGTCCGGCCGTTTTCACGCCGGAAGAGCTGGGCCAGGGTCTTGACCCCGTTGGCCAGGCCCGTCTCCGACTCCGAGACGACCAGGATCCGGTGGCGGCGGGACTGGACCTCGAGCCGGTAGCCCTGTTCGCGCTGGTAGCGCTCGAGGCGTTCGGCCGGGAGCTTCTCCGTGGTCCAGGCCTCCCGGCGCGTCTCCAGGCGCCAGGCAGCGGCGGCCGGATGGCCGGCGGCCAGTTCCGGCACGGATGAACCGTGGCGGCCGGCGATTTCGAAGACGCGGGCCACCTCCTTCGGCTTCATCCCGCCGGGGAGCACGAAGAGGCGGTTGACCGGGGTCAAACGGCCCGGTCGCCGCAGGATGGACTTCGGTTTGGGAAAGACCAGCACCGCTTCTCGCACGGACATGTTTTTTCTCCGCGGTAAGTTTTAAGGTTTGCGGCCTGACGGCGCTTTTGGCTGGAATTACCCACTATTATAGACCGGAAAGGGGGTTTCTGCAACCGGGGCCGCCCTCGGGCCGGCCGGAACGGTCAAAAAGGCGCGGTGGCCGCGCCGGCCCGTGCTATAATACAACGGGGAAGCCGTCCATCCGGGCGGCTCCCGGGGAGAAAGATGAAAAGGGGCAATCCGAATACCTGGCTGAAGGCCCGGGCCGCCGAAGAGATTGAATGGTACCTCAGTTCGGCCGACGTGATCGTGGTCGAGCGGAAGCGGTCGATCCGGCTGCTGGGGGAGCTCTTTGCCCACCACTTTTCAAAGCCGGCCGGCCTCCGCGTGCTCGACCTGGGCGGCGGCGACGGCCTCGTGACCGAATACTTTTCCAACCAGTACCCCCGGAACGACTTCTGCCTCATGGACGGCTCGGTCGCGATGGTCGACCAGGCAAAGGCGCGCCTGAAAGGGCGGCCGGTCCGGTTCGTCGAGAAGAGTTTCGAGGCTTACGCCCAAAAGGGGCTCGATCCTGACGGGTACGACTTCATCTTCTCCTCCATGGCTATCCACCACCTGCCCCTGAAGGAGAAGGGCGCCCTCTACGCGCGGGTCCACCGGGAGCTGCGGGGAAACGGTCTTTTCCTGGTCTTCGATGTCGTGGCGCCGGTCTCCCCGAAGTCGGAGCGGCTCCAGTTCCGGATGTGGGTGGACTGGATGAACGAAGCCCTGCGGAGGAGCAACTTTGCCGGGGAGGTCGGGAAGTTTGACGGTTTTCCGGCCGTTTACAAGGCCAAGGCGGAGAACCATCCGAGCCGCCTGCTGGACCAGCTGGACCAGCTGAAGAAGGCGGGCTTCAAGAATGTCGACTGCTTCTTTAAATACGGGATCTTTTCACTCTTCGGCGGGACGAAGTAAAGCGCCGGTCTGCATAAAACCTGCCCCCAGCTCCCCAATACGACTGCGCGGGAAAAGTCCTTTTCCCGCACCCTTTGAGGTTCGAATCCTGTTGCGTTTTATGACAGGATTTGATGGGAGCGAAGTCAGGCAAGGCGACTGATTAAGGAGCGTTGCCAGCGGGTGGCCGACCCGAGGCTTAGTGGGAGCCGAGCGGCGCCGAATCCTATACTTCAGGTGGGTTTAAAAGTGGGTTTACCCGCCGAAGCTCGTTCTTCGAGCGTAGGTGGGCGGTATAGGATTCGAACCTATGACCTCTACCGTGTGAAGGTAGCGCTCTCACCAGCTGAGCCAACCGCCCGGGAGTTGTACCGCAGGGTTAATTATACTCCAAACCATCAGCCGTGTTCAAAAATCCGGACTATTTTTCACCCGGCCTTCACCGCGGACTGCGGGGCAACCTGAAGAAGCTTCTTCTCTCGCTTATTTCTTCTTCTTGGCGTCTTTCTTCGCCTTGTCCTGCTTGGATTTCTTGTTGATGTCCTTTTTGCCCTTGTCACCCATGTCCTGATCCCCCTTTTTAAAAAGATTGAAAGCCCGGCGCCGGTTTCCGCTCAGCCGCCGGTGGAGAACGCCCGGTTCCCTTTACTTGCCGGCCTTCTTGGCCTTCTTCTCGAGGCGCTTCTCCTTCAGCGTTTTGACCGGCTTCTTCTTCGCCTCTTTCTTGATGTCGTGGCTTTTACTCATTATAACCCTCCTTCTCTTTGAAAGTTATAACGTGCCGTGGAGCTTCAATCAAAATCTTATCACCTTGCCGGAGTCCGGTCAAGGTCAGCCAGGCGGCCATTGGCAAGGGTCGCGGAGGCTTGGCCAAAGGAGGATGAGCCAGGCGGGGAATTCACTCATCTCCCGTCCGGGGGCCCGCAGCACCGGTTTGGCCCGCTTCGCCGAGGGCGGTCAGCGCCGGGTGCTGCGCCGAGGCGGCGGCCGGCGGCGCACCGGCTGATTGTAGTCCGGCTGACTCTGGATGATCAGGCCGCTGTTCTCGCCGGGCAGCACGATGACATCCATCGGGCCGCCGATGACCATGCCGCCCCGGTTGTCCGGCAGGACGATCTCCTTGAGGTTCCCGCCGATGACCATGCCGCCGTTGGCGCCGGGCAGGAGGACGGCCTCGATATCTCCCTCGATGATCATCCGGCCTTCGGCGCCGGGCAGAAGGATGACGTTCATCGGTCCGCCGACGATCGTCCCGCCCGATTTCTTGAGGGGCAGCGGCACGGTGCCCAGGTAGCCGCCCGGTACCATGCCGGCCGGCTCGCCGCGCAGGATGGGCGCGTAGATTATCTCACCGGCCCCGGCGGCGTTGCCCAGGAGCAGCAGGATCAGCAGGAATAATGCCGAAACCGCGCGCCGGTTTGTTTTAATTGACAGGTTTCCGTTCATTTTGGCCTCCTCTTTTTTCATAAATATTAGAGGTGGGACGGCCGGCGGGTGTTTACCCGGCCGGGCCGGAGAAGCTCTTTTTCGCTTGCAGTTTGCGCCGTTCTGTTCTAATATACCCGGAGCCGGCGGGGCCGGTTAACACTGAAAAAGGAGAGAGCATGCGGCGGGTGGATTTCGAGGGAATCGCGGAGCGCGTCTTTTTCAACAAAAAACACCTCTTCCTGGCGGCCGGGCTTCTGCTATGGCTGGCGGCGGCGCCGGCCCGGGCCGAGGTGCGCCTGCCGGCCATCTTCGGCGACAACATGGTTCTTCAGTGTGAAGAAAAAGGGGGGATTCCGGTCTGGGGTTGGGCCGATCCCGGCGAGCCGGTCACCGTCTCCTTTGGAGCGGAATCGCGTCAGACCACCGCCGGCGCCGACGGCCGCTGGCGGCTCAAGCTGCCGCCGTTGAAGAAGTCCGGCCAGGCCGCCGAGATGGTCGTGGCCGGCAAGAACCGGATCGTTTTCAAGAATGTCCTGGTCGGCGAGGTCTGGCTCTGCTCCGGCCAGTCGAACATGGCCCATAACCTCTCCGGCATGCCCGGCCGCGACACCGAGATCGCCGAAAGCGGCTACCCGTCCCTGCGGATCTTCGTGGCGCTGGCCGGTCCCTCCCGTGAGAAGCCCCTGGAGGACCTGGAACGGCGCGACGCCGCCTACGGCTGCTGGCGCGAGTGTTCCCCCCGGCTGGGCGGCAACTTCTCGGCGGTCGCCTACTACTTTGGCCGCGCGCTGCACCGGGAACTGCAGGTGCCGGTCGGTCTGATTGTCTGCGCCCGCGGGGCCACCGCCGTCGAGGCCTGGACGCCCCAGGAAACGCTCGAGGCGACTCCGGCGGCCAAACCCTACCTGGACTGGTACCGGGAGCAGCTGGCCAGGTATCCCGAGCTCATCGTCAAGTACCAGGCGGCCCGAAAGGAGTGGCAGGCGGCCTGCGACCAGGCCCGCCAGGCGGGCCAGCCGCTGCCTAAGTATGCCGGTCCGGGCGAGCCGGTCGGGCCGGGCTACCGCCACGCGCCCGGCGGGTACTTCAACTCCCTGATTGCGCCGGTGCTTCCCTACGCGATACGCGGGGCCATCTGGTACCAGGGCGAGTCCAACGCCGGCTTCTTCGGCGCCGGCTACGAGGAGAAGTTCCGGGCCATGATCCGCTCCTGGCGCCGCCTCTGGGCGCAGGGCGATTTTCCCTTCCTGTATGTTCAGCTGGCCCGGATCAAGAAGGATGACGGCGTCAGCCGGGATTTCCGCGAGGATGCCAGCTGGGCGCTGCTTCGCGAGGAGCAGCGGAAGTCCCTGGCCGAGCCGAAGACCGGCATGGCCGTCATCTTCGACGTCACCGACGGCGACCTCCACCCGGTGCCCAAGCAGCCGATCGGCGAACGGCTGGCCCTGGCCGCCCTGGGCGGCGTCTACGGCCGGAAGGCGGTCTATTCCGGACCCCGGGTTGATTCGGTGCGGTTCAAGGACGGCCAGGCGGTGATATCTTTCGGAGAGGTCGGCGGCGGGCTGGCCACGCTGGACGGGAAGCCGCCGCGGGGATTCGTGCTCAAGGGGGCCGACGGTAAATTCCAGGCGGCGTCGGCCCGGATCGAGGGGAAGACGGTGGTGGTCTGGAGCGAGGGCGTGGCCGCGCCTACGGCGGTCTATTACGGTTGGGAGAACATGGCCGACGGCAACCTCTGCAACCGGGAGCTCCTGCCCGCCTCGCCCTTCCGGGCGCCGTGAGGGAGGCGGCTGCGCCGGACAGCCAGGTTAAGGATTTGTTCTCGGAGTGCGGCTGTTTTACGGAATATCGGTCCGCACGGCGCGTCAGGGGTCTTCTAACCGGGCCTCTAATTCCGATTTGAAATTCTCGTATTCCTTCTCACGCAACCGCTTGAAAAAGAGTTCATAACTGCTGGGCGAGAGGAATTTAAAATAGTATCTTTGTTCTTTTTGCAGCTCGTTAACTCTGTTAAAGTGGTCTCTGGAATAACGAAGTTTTGCCTTGTTTTCTTCAGAGGCGTCGCCATCCACCTTAATTTCCACCACTACGATATCGCTGCCCATCTTAATGAAGAAATCGGGATTAAAACTTCCCTGTTTCGAATGCTCTCCTTTACGCCAGGAGTATTCGATACTGTAAAATCCCACGTCCAGAGATTTTATCCAGGCATCAACCTTGAGAGCTGTTTGCTCTTTGACCAATTCCCTGATAAATTCACGTTCGGGTTTTGAAGCGGCCAGCACCAGGTTGAGTGACGTTTTAAAATTATACTTATTATCCACCTTGATCAGGGCGGAACGCGGAAGCGTCTCATCCCCTTCAAGTTCTTTCATCAATTTTCTATCTGCCAAAGCACCCTCATTCAAGGTGTAGTCATCCCAGAATATCGTGCTGTCACGCCGAAGTTCCCCCACACCCAGGGAATTTTTCTTTATTTCCCGGGTGTTGATCTTTGCGAGATTTCGGGCCTCGATCTCCAGGCGCAAACTCTTGGCCCCTTTTCTTCTGATCACCCCAAATGCGGCCAGAGTTTTATTGCGGTTTTCCTCGCTTACCCTGGCGGTTGTATCTTTAATGTCCTCAAGGGATTTTCTGATGATTTCTTCAATCTTTTCGCGAGGAAATTTCCGGCTGTATGCAGTTCCCGCCTCTTGATCAAAAATATACAGGTGATTGAAGACGTCCTGCGTCACCTCTTCGATGGAATAAAGCTTCAATTCAATCGGCGTTGTTTTTTCGCTCTCCTCCCCGGAGTGCGTCATGATGTATCTGGTAATCTTTTCCAAGACCTCGGCTTGACTTGAATAGTTTATATACCCCTTATCCAGGATTTTATATTGATCTTCCTGGGGGTGGTCTCCTTTTTTTTCGACCCGCCTGTAATCAATATTGTAAATGTCGAAATGGTAATCATCCTTTTTGATAATCGGGTAAGAGTGGACGCGTTTTTCTATCTCCAGAACTTCATCCACCAGGTGCTTGATACTGCCCGACCATTTGGCATGATTGAATACGGTTACAACGGGTTGTTCCCCACGGTAAACTTCCGGAATCCTCAACCCGCGCCCCAGAACCTGGGCAATGAGTAGCTTTGAATTGAAGGCCTTCTCCTCGTGGGGGACGATCTGGAAGACATTCTTTACGTCCCAGCCTTCGGAGAGCATGCTTACCGAGGTGATCCATTCAATCGGATTTTCCTGGTCATCCACCCTTTGGAGAAGGGGAATATTTCCCTTGTGCTCGTTGGCGGAGGTTACGATTAAAACCTTATTCGCCGCCCGGTTCTTACCGTCCCTTTCTTTTCTGGCGAGAAAGGCGATTAACTTTTCAGTAAGGCGTTTACAGGCGGCAATGTTTCTGGTAACCAGGATGGTGATGGGCTTAACCTCGTGGTACTTGACCGTGCCGTTCTCAACGTGATTGTCGTAAATCTTCTGGAACTTTTCGTCCTCATTTTTCGAAGAGTCCTCTGCCACGTAACGGATGGTTTTGATGAACCGTTTCTCAATGGATTCACGCAGGGAAAAACGGTGAATGACATCGGTAAAATAGTCATCCCCAATGTAGCAGGTACCTGAAAGGTTCACGATAAATTGGAATCCGTATCTGGCATCAAGCAAAAACTCCTTCCATTTTTTGAGGGCCGTATCCGAAGGGTTCATCAGGTGGTGGGCTTCATCATTCAGGACCAGGGTCCGTTCACCTTTTCCGAGAAGACTGTCTTCGATGGCGGACTTGGTTCTTATATAGGTGGCGTGGATGTTCTCAATGCAGATATCACCTGTTTGGATGGTTCTTGAGGCGTTGACAATGCCGGGATTGGATATTTTGGAATCGGGAGGCAGCAGGTCTTTGAGTTCTCTTTTGGCGGAGAGGATCCGGAACTTCTCGGTCAAACCGGCCTCTATCGTGTTAGATGGGCAGAGAACAAGAACCCGGTCAACGGCGCCTTCGGCCAGCATGATGCGGGCAACGCCGTACATCACATAGCTTTTACCGGTTGCCGTCGCATGGTCCAAGGAGCAGGAAAACTTGTCGGGCAATTGCAGGGCGGCGGTGAAGTCCTCAAAGGAGGAGTACTTCTCCCGGAGCTTGGGGTTGCCTTCTCGATAATTCTTCTCCGCCAGTTCCTTGAGGTTGCGATACTCTCCGCCCAAAAAGTAGCGCACCGTCTCCCGAATGGCTTCTTTCTGATACTCTCTGTCCCCGCAGAGGGCGTCCAGAAAAGGCTCGTATTTATTCGGGTCAAATCTTCCAAGATCGTAATTGGCGGATACCTTTAGGACCAGGTCCTTATTTTGAAAGATTTGACGATCGGGCATAGTTATTCTCTTGCCTTGTTTTTAAAGTCGGAAATGACCTTTACTTCCCGTTTCTCATTGCCAAAGATATCGACGTAGATAATCATGATTTTACTCTTAATCTTACCCTTGGCAAAGCGCACTTTGTAACTGTCCTTCTTTAAATTTTCAGCGTAAAAGACCTCGTCCAGGTCAAAGACCTCCCCATTAAAATCATAGTCCAGCATAACCATGGAGAGAGTTTCAAGATTCTTGAAATCAAGGGGTTTGCGGGAGATGATTCTGCTCTCAAACCGCTCGATTTCGATGACGCATTCCCTGCCTCCCTTCCCTAATTCTAACTGTCCCTTTTTATCGTCGGTGAAGTATTGGCATTCCACCTGCGGGGTTTGGATGAAGTCGAAGCCGACCGCATCAACCGTGTCGTTGACATCCGTTTCGCTCACCGGCTGCTTGATCTTGATGAAGCCGCGGTTGTGTATCTCCTCGATGATGGAATAGGGGATGCGCAGGATGAAGTACCTTGTCCGCCCCTTTTCGATATAATCCTCAAGGAACTGCACCGAGGCGGCCGGCGCGATGATAAAGAAGCGCACGCCTATCCTGTCGCCCAGGTACTTGTGCAGGTCGTCAATAAAGTTTCTGTCCAAAACGGCGTCCTGATGCTTCTGGTAGTTGAAGACCATGACGCTGTCCGCCCCAAGGTAGCCGTCTAACTCGATCTTGGAAATTTCATGCTTTTCGTTTCGGCATTGAAAGAGTTTCAAGGCAAATTCGCGGTACTGCTCCCATGGAAGCGCCTTAATCATTCCATAATCGTAGAGGCCGGCATTGTAAATGGTGAAGGGCTTGCAGGGTTTGCCGTACTTTTTCTTGGGATTCTCGAGGTCCTTACTATCGGCGATATTCAGGAGCCGCTTCTGCATGGTGTAGATAGCCAGCTTTCCGCAGTCCACACCAATCCATCGCCTGCCCAGTTTTTCGGTTACGGCAAGGGTGGTGCCTGAACCGGCAAAGCAATCCAGGACAAGATCACCTGGATTGGAGGAGGCTTTGATGATGCGATTTAAAAGGGCTTCAGGTTTCTGAGTGGGGTAGCCCATCTTCTCAGTAGAAGTGGGGATTTGTTGGAATGACATTATATCGTCCCAAACATCTCCAATGGCTTTTCCTTTTTCCATAACCTCGTCTAAATATCGCCTGCCTCCTCGTCCATCAAAGTATTTTCTCCCCTCCTTGTCTACTTTGTTGAACCTGTCAATGTACTCTTGTCGATGTTCAACTGTGAGCTTGTTAAAAATGAAGTTATTTGTTTTGGAATAAAACAATAAAACGTCATGGCCCCGAATCCAATTTTCCGCTTGCGTTTTGAAACCTGATAAAACACGAGTGTCCCACACTATTTCCCGCTGGAAATATTGTTCGCCGAAAACCTCATCCAAAAGTGTTTTGATGTAATGACCTTTTTTCTCGTCCAAATGCACATATATACTCCCATCTTCACTCAACAACTCCCTCAGGAAGACGAGTCGTTTTCGCAAAAACTCCAGAAACCTTGCTCCGACAATCTTATCCTGGTAGGCCTTCTGATCCTGGCTGCCTCGGAATTCCTGCCTGGTGGCAAAGGGCGGGTCTATATAAACCAGCCTTACTCCTGGAGTTCCGTCGGCGTTCTTGAGTTCGCCGTTCTTCTTCATTTCTAAGAGCGTTTTCAACACCTGGAGGTTGTCACCGAATATGAGTGTGTTCGTCCAGTCGTTGCTGTGGCCGCCATTACGGAAAGTTTTGAATTTCTGCAATGGTACGGCCAGGGTGTCGGACAAAATATCCTCTTCCCGTGACTTTTCGGCGTAGGTTAATTCGTATTCTTTTCGGGTCTCAAAAAGGTCCGCTTTATAAGATTCCGGCAGGGGTTTGCCTTCCCGCAGAAGGGTCAAGATTCTCTCAATTTCCTGATCTGAGAGTTTGCGCATGACTATGACCTCGTTTGGCGTGTTGTTGATTTTATTGAAAACCACTTTGGGAATTTCGTGGGGTCAGGGTTTTATTGGGAAATCTTACCACCTGACTCGGATCAGGTCAAGAAATGTAGAACCGGGTCTTGCATCAGCCGGGCGGGATGGATTTTATGGTTTTTTCTGGCTTTGGATATAATCGGCCAGATCCCTGGTGAAATCCCGGTATTTCTGAATATGGCCGGCCAGTTCCCGGGCGAGTTCCCGGTCCAGTTTTTTTAGGATGCCGTGTTCTTTTAAAGCCGCCGCCGGGTTGCTCTCCAGGACGTGCAGTAACCCCAGGCAAAAATGCGTTTTGGCATTGCCGGGATCGGTGCTGACCGCCTGTTTGAATGCGTCCAGCGCTTGCCGGTTTCGACCGAGTTGGAAATAAGCGATTCCGATGTTGTTCCGCGCTTCGGCGTTATGCGGGTCAAGACGGAGCGCCTCCTGGAAGGCCGCGACCGCCTCCCGGTTCATATCGAAACGGACGTAGACGTTGCCGAGCAGGGTATGGGTGTGGGTGTCTGCCGGATCGTATCTGATCGCCAGTTTCAAAGATTCGACTGCCTCCGCTGGACGATCGAGAAAGGTATAAATTCTACCGAGAGAAGCGTGGGCCGCGGCGAAATCGGGCTTGATGGCAACGACCCGTTTGAAGAATGGAAGCGCCTCCCGGTAACGGGAGAGATAAAAGTATGCCTGGCCGAGGGCGGCCTGCGTTTCGTAATTATCCGGGGCGAGGATAATCGCACACCGGAAGGCCCTGACCGCCCGGTTATAATGACCAAGGTTGAAACAGGCGGTACCGAAATCAAGATGCGCGCGGTAGTCCCTCGGGTTGTTTTTGACCGCCAGTCGGCAGGCGTCGAGATCTTTTGACCGGGAAGCGTCGAGGGTATCTTTCGTTTCCATTTTGACGGTTTTTCCCGTTCGCTATTATATTCCTGGGCAGGTGTGATCTGTCAATTAAGGCGGAATATTTGTGGGCAGGCATGCGGGAGTAAGGGCGGGCGATAACGCCAGAATACGGAAAGGGTGGGAAGAGAATTGAATGAATAGCCGGCAGGGTCAGCTTCAGCCCTGGTCGCCGTTGGGTTTGGCCTGGAAGTTCAGGATGAACTCCAGGGCCTCCTCCGGCTCCTCGACCAGGACGAGCATGTCGTTGTCCTGGGCGGTGATGTAGTTGCCGGCCACCAGGGTCTTCTCGATCCACTCCAGCAGGCCCTTCCAGTAGTCGCGGCCGACCAGGACCAGCGGCACCCGGGGGCTGCGCCGGGTCTGGATCAGGCAGAGGACCTCGGTCAGCTCGTCGGTGGTGCCGTAGCCGCCCGGGAAGAAGACGAAGCCGGCGGCGTACTTGATGAACATGTACTTCCGGACGAAGAAGTAGCGGAAGGAGAGCATGGTCTTGATGAAGGGGTTCGGCTTCTGTTCCATCGGCAGCTCGATGTTGAGGCCGAAGGATTGGCCGCCGGCGTCGCTGGCCCCCTTGTTGGCCGCCTCCATGATGCCGGGGCCGCCGCCGGTGATGATGGCGTAGCCCTTCTCGGCGAGCAGCCGGGCCAGCTTCTCGGCCTTCTGGTAGTAAGGGTCGTGCGCCTTGACCCGGGCCGAGCCGAAGATGCTGATGGCCTTTCCCACCCCGGCGAAGGCCTCGAAGCCGTCGACGAACTCGGCCATGATGTGGAAGACCCGCCAGGTATCGAGCGAGAGGTTGTTTTTCCGGTTCATTTTTCTCCTGGCTTCCGCCGGTTCCGCATGTTAAAATCTTGCCAAGACCGCATCAATTATGGTCTATATATGTAATATTATAACTTGAAAGGACCCTTTTTCACAAGGAGAAAAGGCTGATGAGTTCTTTAATCTGGGCGGCCGGGCCGGCCGGTGATTGGCAGGAGGGCTACCCGATCGGCAACGGCCGGCTGGCCGGCCTGGTGCTGGGCGGCGTCGGGTCGGAGCGGGTGCTTCTCAACCACGAATGGCTCTGGCGGGGGCGGAACCGCTTCAAGGATAACGAGCCGAAGGAGCCGGCCCGGCTGGCCGAAATCCGCCGCCTCTTCTTCGAGGGTAAGGTCCTGGAGGCGGGCGACCGGGCCAACGATTACCTGGGCGGGGCCGGCGGCACCGCCCGCAAGACCCGGGGTTTGAACCGGGTCGATCCCTACCAGCCGCTGGGTGACCTCCGGCTCGATTTCGACGGCGGGGAGGCGGCCGAGTACCGCCGCCAGCTTGACCTGGCCGCCGGCCTGGTCACGGTCTGCGGCCGGACCGGCGCCGGGGAGGTGCGGCGCGAATTCCTGGCCCACGCTTGTCACCCGGTCATCGCCGTCCGGATCAGCGGCGCGCCGGCCGTTGGTTTCCGGCTCCGGCTGGAGCGGAGCGCCGATCCCGACTGCCGGCTGGAGGCCTGGACGGAGCCGGCGGCCTGCGGCTTCCGGGGGCGATTCAGCGAGGGGCTCAGCTTCGCGGTCGAGGTCCGGCTCCACCTGCCCGGCGGCGGCCGTTGCCGGCCGCTGCCCGAAGGCGGCCTGGAGGTGGAGGCGGCGCCGGAGGCGGTAATCCTGCTGGCCGCGGCCGTTTCGCCCGAGGGCGGCGACCCGGCGCCGGAGTGCCGGAAGGGCTTCGAAGGGGTGCCGGCCGGCTGGCCGGAACTTTTACGGACGCACCGGGAGGAGCATGGCCGGCGTTACGGCCGGGTCGGGCTGGAGCTGGCCGGCCGCGACTTTTCGGAGCGGCCGACCCCGGAACGGCTCCGTTTCCTGGCCAATGGCCACGAGGACAACGACCTCTACGCCCTCTTTTTCAATTACGGCCGCTACCTGCTTATCGCCAGCTCCTGGGACGCCGAGCTGCCGGCCAACCTGCAGGGCAAGTGGAACCCGCTGCTGGCCCCGCCCTGGGAGTGCGACTACCATTTCGACATCAATATCCAGATGAATTACTGGCTGGCCGAGGCCGGCAACCTCTCCGAGTGCACGGCGCCGCTCTTCGACCTGGTCGACCGGTTCCGGCCCCACGGCCGCCAGGCCGCCCGACAGCTCTACGGCTGCGGCGGGGTCTGGCTGCCGATCCAGACCGACTGCTGGGGACGCGCCACCCCGGAGTCCTACGGCCACGACGTCTGGGTGGGCGCGGCCGCCTGGATCGCCCAGCATTTCTGGTGGCATTACCAGTACACGCTGGACCGGAAGTTCCTGCGCGAGCGCGCCTACCCGTTCCTCAAGGAGGCGGCCGCCTTCTTCGAGGATTACCTGGCGGCCGATCCGCAGGGGCGGCTGGTGCCGGTACCCTCCCAGTCGCCGGAGAACCAGTTTGAGGGCGGCAGCTGGCCGGTCTCGCTCGGCGCGGCGGCCACCATGGACCTGCAGCTGATCACCGAGCTGCTGAACGAGTGCCTGGCCGCCAGCCGCATCCTGGGCGTGGACGGCGCGAAGCGGGCCCGCTGGCGCGCGATCCTGAAGCGGCTGCCGCCGCCGAAGATCGGCCGCTGGGGGCAGCTGCAGGAGTGGCTGGAGGATTACAACGAGCTCCAGCCGGGCCACCGGCACATCTCGCACCTCTTTGGCCTTTACCCGGCCGCGCTGATCACCCCGGAGGATACCCCGGAGCTGGCCGCGGCCGCCCGGCGCACGCTGGAGCGGCGCCTGGCCTCCGGCGGCGGCTACTGCGGCTGGTCGAGCGCCCTGGTGGCCGCCTGCTTCAGCCGGCTGGGCGAGGGGGAGCGGGCCCTGCAGGCGTTGACGGTCCTGCTTTCGAAGTTCGTCACGCCCTCCCTGCTGGGCCTGCACCCGCCCCATTACTTCCAGATTGACGCCAACCTGGGCGGCGCCGCGGCCGTCGCCGAGATGCTCCTCCAGTCGCACGGCGGCCGGCTGCGGGTGCTGCCGGCCTGCCCGACGGCCTGGTGGACGGGCCGGGTGCGCGGCCTGGTCGGCCGGGGCGGCTTCACGGTGGACATCGAGTGGCGCGAGGGGCGGCTGGAAGGGCTCCGGGTCCATTCCCGGTTCGGCGGGACCTGCCGGCTGCGCCTGCCCCGGCCGGCCCGGATCGAGGTGCGTTGCGGGAAGCGACTGGTGCGGCGCTTCCGGAAGGCGGCGCTCGAGGCGGCCTGGAAGACGGCGGCCGGCCGCGATTACGAATTGAAGATAACGGAGGCGGAGATTGAAGAAGGCAGCCAATTCGGGCGGGATCTTCGATACCACCACGGTTGATTCCTTCCCCGGCAAGCCCGGCTGGGCGGCGGCCCGCCGGCGCTGGTTGGCCTACTGGGAGGGGAGCGAGGTTGACCGGCCCCTGCTGGACGTCCGGGCCCCGGTGGATTCCGGCCGGCCGCCGCTGGAAGCGCCGGCCAACCTCGAGGACCGCTACTTCGATCCCGATTATGTCGGTCGGAAATGGCTCCGGAAGGTCGAAGGCACCTACTGGGCCGGCGAGGCGGTCCCGACCGACAGCATCCTGATGGGCTGTTACGCGCTGGGCTGCGGGCCGAAGGTGGTCTTCGCGCCGAACACGGTCTGGCACCCGGTCATCGAGGCCGGCCCGGATTCGCCCCTGGCCTGGTCGCCCGGCCCGGACGATCCCTGGCGCCGGAAGCTCGACCGGGTAATCAGCCATCTCCTGGAGCTGGGGCGCAACCGCTTCCTGGTCGGCGAACACAGCCAGGTGCCGCCCAACGACCTGCTGATGCTCCTGCGCGGAACCGAGCCGTTCCTGATGGAACTGGTCGAGGCGCCGGAGCGCTGGCAGCGGCGCCTGGACGAGGTGATGCCCATCTGGCTCGAGCTGCTCAACCATTTCCGGGGCCTGATCGCCGGCCGCCAGAAGGGCTGCTTCTGGGGCTGGCCGGGACTCTGGCACCCGGACTACGTGTTGCTTACCCAGTCGGACATGTCGGCCCTCATCTCGCCGGCCCTCTTCGAGAAGTGGGTCCTGCGCGAGATGGACTGGATGGGCGAGCGCTTCGACACTCTCTGGTACCACCTGGACGGCCCGCGCGCCGTCGTCCACCTGCCGGCCCTGCTCTCACGATCCTATATCAAGGTGATCCAGTTCGTGCCCGGGGCGGGCGTGGCGCCCAACGGGCCGGCCTACCTGGACCTCTACCGCCGGGTGCAGGCGGCCGGCCGTGGCCTGGACCTGCACTGCCCGCCGGCCGAGGCGGAATTCCTGATCCGCCGGCTGCGGCCGGAACGGCTGCTTTTGCGGGTGGTGACGGAGAGCCCGGCGGCGGCCGACGAGTTCGTGGAGAAGGCCGGGCGCTGGTGCGGCAGCCACCTCGGCCGGGATTAGATTGCCGCCGCGCGTGCTTGACCTGTTTTCGACCATATCGTAAAATTGAAGCACCATGCTGGATCTTAAATTCATCCGCGAGAACCGCGACCTGGTTGAGCGGGCCGCCCGCCAGAAGAATGCCCGGGTCGACCTGGACGGGATCCTGTCGCTGGACGAGGAGCGGCGCCGCCTCCTGGGCGAGGTGGACGTCCTGCGCCACGACCGCAACCGGGCCAGCGAAGAGGTGAACCGGCTCAAGAAGGCCGGCCAGGACGCCTCGGAACTGATCAGCCGGGTCCGGAGCGACGCCGAGCGGGTCAAGGAGCTCGAGGCCCGGCTGCGCGAGGTCGAGTCGAAACTCTTCGAGCTGGTCAGTTACCTGCCCAATATCCCGGCCCCGGACGTCCCGGAGGGGAATCCCCCGGACGGCAACGTGGTGGTGCGCAGCTGGGGCGAGCCGCCCCGGTTCGATTTCAAGCCGCTGCCCCATTACGAGCTGGCCGAACGGCTCGGGTTGATCGACTTCAAGGCGGCCGGCCGGATGGCCGGCAGTTTCTTCGCCCTTTACACCGGCCTGGGCGCCCGGCTCGAGCGGGCCCTGATCAACTTCATGCTTGACCGGCACCGGGCCGAGGGATACCTGGAGATCGCCCCGCCCCTGATGGTCAACCGGCGGGCCATGTTCAACACCGGCCAGCTGCCCAAGCTGGAGGCCGACATGTACCGGGTCGAGTCGGAGGATTTCTTTCTCATCCCGACCGCCGAGGTGCCGGTTACCAACATCCACCAGGACGCCATCCTCTCCGAGAATCAGCTGCCGATCCGCTACACCGCCTTCACGCCCTGCTTCCGCCTGGAGGCGGGCGCCTACGGCAAGGATACCCGCGGGCTGATGCGGCTGCACCAGTTCGACAAGGTGGAGATGGTCAAGTTCTGCCGCCCCGAGGATTCCTACGCCGAGCACGAGAAACTGACCGCCGACGCCGAGGGGGTGCTCCAGGCGCTCGAACTGCCTTACCGGGTGGTGCTTCTCTGCACCGGCGACCTCTCCTTCGCCGGGGCCAAGTGCTACGACCTGGAGGCCTGGGCGCCCGGCGTGGACCGGTTCCTGGAAGTCTCATCCTGCAGCAACTTCGAGGACTTCCAGGCCCGGCGCTGCAATACCCGCTACCGGACCCGGACCGGCGAGGTGCGGCTGGTCCACACCCTGAACGGATCCGGGGTGGCCCTGGCCCGGACCGTGGCCTGCCTCCTGGAGACCCACCAGCGCCCGGACGGTTCGGTGGTCCTGCCGGCGGCCCTCCGCCCCTACCTGGACAACCTGGAAGCCATCACGCCCTGAAGCAGAGCCGGCCGGCTTGAAGCGTATCGAACTTGCGTTTCCGCGGAACCTTTTTCCCCTTTCGGTGTCCAATTATCTGCCAGCAGGATGGAGAACGAAAAAGACGAACTTCGGTTGACCTTTGAGGCACTGGTCAACCAGGAGGGGAAGAAGGTGTACAACCTTGCCTACCGGCTCTGCGGTGACCGGGAAGAGGCGCGGGACCTGGCCCAGGAGACCTTCGTCAAGGCCTGCGAGAACTTCAGCCGTTTCCGGGGGCGCAGCCGGGCCTTCACCTACCTTTACCGGATCACCTACAACCTCTGGTGCAACCGGATTCGCCACCGGAGCCGCCACCCGTCCTTTTCCCTGGAGCCGGCCGATCCGGAGCAGCGCCCCTGGGAGCCGGCCGATCCGGCCCCGCCTCCGGACCGGGCCCTCGAACAGGAGGAGCGGCTGGCGCTGGCGCGGCGCTGCCTGGAGCAGCTGGAGCCGGCCGACCGGCTGATCATCGTGCTGCGCGAGGTGGAGGACCGGTCCTACGAGGAGATCGCCGCGGTCCTCAACTGCCGGCTGGGCACGGTCAAGTCGCGCCTGGCCCGGGCCCGGCAGAGTTTACGGGAGAAGGCCTCCCCATACCTTGAGGCCTGGCTGAAATGAAGAACGAACGACACTCGACCCCGGCGGATTTTTCCGCCTACCTGGACGGCCGGCTGGCCGGCGCCGGGCGGGAGGGCTTTGAAGCCCACCTGGCCGGCTGCGCCGAATGCGGCCGCCGCCTGAAGGAACTGGAGACGCTCCGGAGCCTGCTCAAGGACCTGCCGGAGGTTGACCCGGGGCCGGGCTTCGAGCGGGCCATCCTGGAACGGGCGCGGGAGCGCGGGCAGCGGTACGCCTTCGCCGCCTGGTACCGGCGGACGGCCTACGGCCTGGCCGGGCTCGGACTGATACTCATCGTGGCCATCTACCTTCAGCGGCCGGCGCCCCTGATGGAGACGGACCACGAACGGATGCTCGAGGTCCAGCCGTCCGAAAGCCCGGCGCCGGTCGCCCCGCCCCTTTCGGACGGCGGCGCCCGGACCGGTTTTGCGGCGAAGCCGAAGCCGGCCGAGCCTGACCTGGAGTCGAAATCGGACTTGCCGGCCGTCGGCCGGAAGGAAATCGAGCCGGGCAAAATGATGGAGGCCGTAGAGGAATCGGCCGGCGGCCGGGCCGCTGGTTTGACGAAGGCCGAAGTTCCGGACCGGCCGGCCGAAAGGGCGTTGCCGGCCCCGGCCGCCCCGTCGCCCGTTTTAAGTAACGAAACCGCCCAATCGGCCCTGGAGGCGCGCGGGACCGGCGGCCCGGTTATGGCGCCAAGGGCTTCCAGCAGTCGATCGGTCGGCCCCGCGGCCGGGGCGGCCGGAGGCGGCGCGGATGAATCAGGCCGGGCGAAATCCTCCGGCGCCGCCCGGGAGATGGAGGTCATCGCCCTGGAAGGGGCCAACCGGACCGATACCCTGGCGGCCCCTTCGGGTGCCGATACCGGTTTGAAGCTGGCCCGGTCGCGGGCCGCGGCCGCGCCGGCCAACCTGCTCATCCGCAACAGCCGCGACTGGTCCCGCCTCTGGCAGACGCAGAACACCGTTCAGAACCTTTCGCTGCCGCTGCCGCCGGTTGATTTCAAAAAGCAGATGGTGGTGGCGGTGCCCACCCGGCAGGAGAGCCGCGCCTACCAGGTTCTGAGGGCCGAGGAGAAGGAGGACCGGGTAATCATCTACTACCGCGACGTGACGACCGAGAAGTGCGATAAGGACGAGGCGCCGCCGGAGCCGCCCTACCAGGTCCAGGTGGTCAATGTCCGTTCCCGGGTCGAGTTCCAGAAGGCGCCCTGAAATTCCCGCCGCCCCGCCTTTCTTCCCCGCCGCCCGGGTGCTATAATCTCCCTGGAAACGCTTGCCGGTTCACCCACCAGGAGGCCTTTATGCGCGCGGAACTGCGGGACAGCCTCGAATTCCTCTTCCCCGATTCGCTGGTCAGCGAAAAACCGGTCTCCAGGCTGAAACTCGACCTGGCCCGGGGCGGCACGGCCAGCGTCCACCTGCTCCTCAACGGCCTGAAGGCCGGCACCGGACTTCGTTGCCGGGTCCGGTGCGGCGGCCGGCCGGTGGCCGGGGCCCGCTGGTTCCGGCTGGCGGCGGTGCCGGTGGAGGTGAACACCGGCCTGGAAGCCTTCGTCGAGAAGGAGGGGGAGCCGAATCCTTACGTCATCCGACGGGCCCCCTTTCAGGTCTACGACGCCATGGAGCCGGTGGCCGGTCCGCTCCGGGTTGCGGGGCCGACGCTGGCCTTGCGGCTGCAGGTGCCGGTCGGCCGGAAGGAGAAGCCGGGAAACCGCCGTTACGAGATCGAAATCGAGGCGTCCGGGGAACGGCAGAGTTTCAGCCTGGAGACCCTGGTGCACCGGCCGGCCATCCCGCCGGTCGGCAAGGACAGTTTTCCCTACACCAACTGGTTCTGGTGCGAGCCGATCGCCAAAAACCATAAGCTGGAGGCCTGGAGCCCGGCCCACTGGCGGATGCTGGAACGCTACGCGAAGCTGATGGCCTCGGCCCGCCAGAACACCTTTTTGCTCTCGCTTGGTTCGGTCTTCGAAACGAAGAACGGCCGGCCGGTCCTGAACCGGCCGCGGCTGAGGCGCCTGGTCAAGCTCTTTACCGACGCCGGACTTTATTACATCGAGGGCGGCCACCTGGCCACCCGCCACAAGGGTGAGTGGGCGGCCACCTATTTCGACCTGGTCCTGGAACCGGTGGCCGCCACCAGCCCGGAGGGCAACGCCCGGCTGGCCTCGATCGGCCGCCAGCTCTGGTCGGAGATCGAAAGGCAGGGCTGGGGGAACCGCTGGCTGCAGCACGTGGCCGACGAGCCGACCGCCGGGCTCGCCGCCGATTACCGGGTGCTCTGCGGCATGGCGCGCAAGTACCTGCCCGGCCTGCCGCTGCTGGACGCCACCATGGACCCGGCCCTGGCCGGTTCGGTGGACATCTGGTGCCCGCTCAACCGCTCCTACCAGAAGAACCGGGAACGCTTCGTCGAGTACCAGCTTTTGGGCGACCTGGTCTGGTTCTACACCTGCTGCTCGCCCGGCGGACCCTGGCTGAACCGGCTGCTGGACATGGAATTGCTGCGGCCGGCCCTGCTGGGCTGGGGCGCGGCCCATTTCGGCCTCGACGGTTTCCTGCACTGGGGATTGAATTACCTCCAGCCCGGTCGGGACCCCTTCCGGACCAGCGTCATGCCGCCCATCACCCCCAAATCCTGGCCGGCCGGCGACACCCACGTGGTTTACCCGGGGCCGGACGGCCCCTGGTCCAGCCTGCGCCTGGAGGCCCAGCGGGAGGGTTTCGAGGATTACGAGTTGCTGCGCCGCCTCCGGGATCGCAATCCGCGGCGGCTGGCCGCGGTGATCAGGCCGGTCTTCCGGGCCTTTGACGACTACACCCGCGAGACGGCCGTCTTCCGCCGGGGGCGCCGGGCCCTGCTGGCCGCCCTGGAATAGACCTCCAGCCCTCCGCCGGAACTTTTTCCCGGTTCCGGTGTCTAATTTTCCGCAACGGCCGGAAACGGCCGATCCCGGTTGGTTAGAGGAGGCGGAGCATGGATAATCCACGGAAACGCGGTCATCGAAGCGGTTTCAGTTTGACCGGCCGGGGCGGCTTGAGGCTGGCGCCGGTAATCCTGCTGGCGCTGGCGGCGCTGGCGGCGGCCGTCCCGGCCCTGGCCGACGGCCT
>JAKJFK010000124.1 GCA_022704925.1 candidate division TA06 bacterium
CCGCCACTGGCGGCCGACCTTGGTCGCCCGGATCTTTCCGGACCGCAGCCACCGGTAAAAGGTGGGCCGGGTCGTCTTGAGGATCTTGATTGCCTCCTCCATGCCGATCAGCCCCTCCAGCGGTCCGGAGTGTTTCTTCTTATCACCCGTCATCCTTGCTTTTCCGGCCATGACTCCTCCTTTTTATCTTAATATATCATTGAGATTATAATATGTCAAGTAATAATTATCCGGGTGGCAACTTTAGGAGTAAAAACGGGGGAGGAGTCGCAAAAGATAAAGATGGCCGGTTGAAGGGAATCGGGATTTTTTAAAGCGGATTTTCAAAGCGCGCCTGGAATTCGCAGCAGAAGGCTGATTTTTCTAATTACCCGGTGAGGATTCGGCGCCACTCGGCTTTCACTACGGCTCGGCCTGCCTACGCTAAAGCTATGGCAGGTAAAGTCGGCCTTTATCCGCCGAAGCCTGCTTTTCAAGCGCAGGCGGAATTCGCTGGTTTGTCTGAATAAGATTCAGAAACAACAATCGCCATGAAGCAGCGCGAAGCACGCTTCATGGCCGTGAAGTGTGTTCCGAGCGTGTCGAGGAACTCTACTTCACGGCTCCCATCGAATCCTCAAGCACCGGGCTTCAGGAAGGTATAGCAGGATGTTGCCCGGTGAGGATTCGAACCTCAACGCCCAGCTCCAAAGGCTGGTGTGCTACCATTACACAACCGGGCAGGATCATAAGGCCGCCGGCCTGATCGGCCGGGAGATATTTAGTCCGACTGCCTTACATCGGCGTTTAAGGGCCGGGCCGCCGCTAATGGCGGAAGTGGCGCTGGCCGGCCATGATCATGACCATGCCGTGCTTTTCGGCCGCCGCCAGCACCTCGGCGTCCTTCTTGGAACCGCCGGGATGAATGACGCTGGTGGCGCCGGCTTCGGCCGTTACCTCCAGGGCGTCCGGGAAGGGGAAGAAGGCGTCGGAGGCCACCGCCGCCTCCTTGATTTCGAAGCCGAATTCGCGCGCCTTGGAGACGGCGATCCGGGCCGAGTCCACCCGGGACATCTGGCCGGCGCCGATGCCGATGGTCTGGCCGTCGCGCACCAGCACGATGGCGTTGCTCTTGACGTGCTTGGCCACCGTGTAGGCGAACTTGAGATCCTCCAGCTGGGCCGCGGTCGGCTCCCGGCGGCCGGCGACCTTCAGTTCGCTGTAGAGGGAGGCGTCCGGTTCCTGGGCGAGGAAGCCGCCGCCCACCGGCCGGAGGTCGAGGCCGCCGGCGGCCGGCCGTCCCCAGTTCAGGCGCAGAACGCGGATAGCCGGCTTCTTCTGGAATTGCTTCAGGGCTGCCGGCGCGTATTCGGGCGCGATGACGCACTCCACGAAGCCGGTGGTGATCTCCCGGGCCGCTTCCTCGGTCACCGGCCGGTTCAGGGCCACGATGCCGCCGAAGGCGCTCACCGGGTCGCAGGCCCGGGCCCGCCGGAAGGCGACGGCGATGTCGGTGCCGAGGGCGACGCCGCAGGGGTTGTTGTGCTTGACGATCACCGCCGCTTCCTGGTCAAACTCGCGGACCAGGCGGTAGGCGGCCTCCAGGTCGAGATAGTTGTTGAAGGAGAGTTCCTTGCCCTGGATCTTTTCGGCGTCCACCAGGCGTCCCGGGGCGTCCCGGAAATCCTCTTCGCGGTAAAGGGCGGCCGGCTGGTGCGGGTTCTCCCCGTAACGCAGTTCGCCCACCTTGTCGAGGCGGAAAAGAAGGACCGGCGGAAACCCGGCCGCGGGTTCCGATTCCCGGCTCAGGTAGCGGTGGATGATTGCGTCATAGGCGGCGGTCCGGGCGAAGACGGCCGCGGCCAGCTGCTGGGCGAGCCCGCGGCTGATCCGGCCGCGGTTGGCCTTCAGATCGGCGATCGCCTGGGGGTACTGACCGGGGTCGGAGAGGACCACCACGTCGCGGCCGTTCTTGGCCGCAGCCCGCAGGAGGCTGGGGCCGCCGATGTCGATGTTCTCGATGGCCGTTTCCGGCTTGCAGCCGAGGCCGACCACCTTCTCGAACGGGTAGAGGTTGACCGCCACCAGGTCGATCGGCTGGATGCCGGCTTCGGCCACTTGCTTGAGGTGGTCCGGCAGGTCGCGGCGGTGCAGCAGGCTGGCGAAGATCTTGGGGTGGAGCGTCTTCACCCGGCCGTCCAGCATCTCCGGGAATCCGGTCAGCTCGGAGACCTCGGTTACGGCCAGGCCGACCTCGCGCAGGGCCTTGGCGGTGCCGCCGGTGGAGACCAGTTCGGTCCCGTGCTCGGCCAGGGCCCTGGCCAGATCGACGATGCCGGCCTTGTCGGATACCGAAAGCAGGGCGCGTCTGATGGTTATCATACGATACCTCCGGTTTTAATGGTTGGCGGCGGGGATCCGCCGGATGGAATCAAATGGTTCCGAAACGCTTATTTGCCGACCAGCAGCAGGTAAAGGACGGCCATGCGGGCGGCGATGCCGTTCTCGACCTGGTTCAGGATGACCGAGCGGCGGTCTTCGGCCGCCTCGGTGCTTATTTCGACGCCGCGGTTCATCGGCCCCGGGTGCATGACGATCGCGTCCGGGCGGGCCAGGGAGAGCGTTTCCCGGTTGACCTGGTAGTAGCGGCTGTACTCCCGCAGCGAGGGGAAATAGTTTTCCTGCTGCCGTTCGAGCTGGATGCGCAGGATGTAGATAACGTCGGCATCCTTCAGGGCCGTTTCGCGTCGGACCGTCACCCGGGCGCCGGTGGTCTCGAGGCCCGGCGGGATGAGCGGCGGCGGCCCGCAGAGAATCACCTCGGCGCCCAGCTTGGTGAGGGCCCAGATGTTGGAGCGGGCCACCCGGCTGTGGCGGAGGTCGCCCAGGATGGCCACCTTGAGGCCCCGGAAACGCTTCTTGTGTTCCTGGATGGTCAGCAGGTCCAGCAGGGCCTGGGTCGGATGTTCGTGGTTGCCATCGCCGGCGTTGATGATCGAGGCCTTGAGCTTCCTGGCCAGCAGAGCCGGCACTCCGGACGAGGCGTGGCGAACGACGAAGCAGTCAACCTTCATCGCCTCCAGGTTTTCGCCGGTGTCAATGATGGTCTCGCCCTTGACCAGGCTCGAGGTGGAGGGGGAGAAGCCGACCACGTCGGCCGAAAGGCGCTTGGCGGCCAGTTCGAAGGAGGTCCGGGTTCGGGTGGACGGTTCGAAGAAGAGGGTGGCGACCGTTTTTCCGCGCAGGGCCGGCACCTTCTTGATTTCCCGGGTGGAGACTTCCTTGAAGGAGGCGGCCGTCTCCAGGACGAGGTTGATCTCGGCCGCCGAGAGTTCCTCGATGCTCAGCAGGTGTTTCCTTGTCCAGGCCATCTTTTCCGTGTTTTTTACGACGCCCGGTCCGGCCGGGTGATCAGGAGCACCTTGTCCTCGCCGTCCACTTCCCGCAGGCGCACCTCGATGAATTCGCCGGCGGCGGCCTCCACGAACCGGCCGGTGAAATCGGGCTGGATGGGCAGTTCGCGATGATCGCGGTCAATCAGCGTCAGTAGTTTCACCGAGCGCGGCCGGCCGAAGTCCACCAGCTGGGTGAGCGCCGCCCGGATCGTCCGGCCGGTATAGAGGACGTCGTCCACCAGCAGGATGTCGCGGCCGGTGAGGTCGAACGGGATCGAAGTCCCGCGCACCAGCGGCTGGACGTCAACCGAGCTGAGGTCGTCGCGGTAGAGGGTGATGTCCAGGATGCCGAGCGGGATTTTGCGGCCGGGTTTTTCAAGCCGCTTCTGAAGGCGGAGGGCCAGTTCCACGCCGCGGCGCCGGATGCCCAGGATGGCCAGGTTTTCCAGGTTCAGGGTTCGGGAAACCGATTCGGATAACTGGTTGATGAGTTTGCCGATTTCGGCCTCGCCGATCACCTCTATTTTCTTTTCCACCGATAAAATGATAACATATCTTTAAGGCGGCTGACAATTTACGGCCGAGGCGATTCCAGCCTTGATTCCAGGCGCTTCCGGGGTTGCCGGGCGATCATTTCAACCGGCGGGAGCGGAGGACGGGACGCCCATGCGCGGTCCATTGGTTTTTCCGGCCGGCGCCGCCCGGGGTATCATATGCTGCTACTGCCGCCGCTGATTCTGCTGGTGCTGTTTTTCCTCCTTTTGCTTCTGCCCGTTCTGCTCATACTTCTCCCGATTCGGATCGTCGAGGCGGCGCTTGGCCGCCTGGGCATTCCGGGACCGCTGGCTCTGCTTCTCTTTCTGGCCTCCCTGCTGGGGAGTTTCGTCAACATCCCCGTCCTCGGCGCGGCCGAGGGGACCGGCCGCCTGGTGTTGATGCCGGGTTTGCAGGCCCTCGGTCCCTTCTTCAATGCCCCAAGCTGCCCGCAGCAGGTCCTGGCGGTCAACATCGGCGGCGCCCTGGTTCCCCTGCTCATCTGTCTTTTCCTGCTGCCGCGGGCGCCGCTGGCGCGCACCCTGATGGCCACCGCGGTCATGGTTCTGGTCTGCTACCTGGTCGCCCGGCCGGTACCGGAGGTCGGCATCACCATTCCAACCTTCCTGCCCCCGCTGGCGGCGGTGCTGTGTGCCTTCATCTTTTCGCCCGGCCGTCGGGCGCCGGTGGCCTACATAGCGGGTGTGCTGGGAGTGCTGATCGGCGCCGACCTGCTCCACCTGGCCGATTTTCCGCCCGGGCCGGGTTTCCTGAGCATCGGCGGCGCCGGGGTTTTCGACGGGATCTTCCTGGTGGGCATCATGGCGGCTCTTTTCGCCTGAATTTGAACGGTTTTGAAAAATCAAGGGGAGGCGGCGATGAGGAGCATCACCATTCACGGCCGGCCGGTTCCTTTGGCTGGAGAAGGAGTCAAGGCGGGCCAGGAGGCGCCTGATTTCACGGTGGTCGATCCCAACCACCGGGTGATTTCCCTCAAGGAGTTCAAGGGACGCATCAAGATCATCGCCTCGGTCCTTTCCGTGGACTCGCCGGTCTGCAACCTCGAGATCCGCCATTTGAACCAGGCGGCGGCCGGTTTCGAGGCCGACACCATGTTCATCTTCGTTTCGATGGACCTTCCCTTTGCCCAGCGGCGCTTCTGCCAGGCCAACGCGATCAACCGGATGAAGTGCTTCTCCGACTACCGCAAGGCCGATTTCGGCCTCAAGTACGGGGTCCTGATCGAGGAGTCGCGCCTCCTGGCCCGGGCCTTTTTCGTGCTGGACCGGAATGACCGGATCCATTATTGCCAGTATGTCCCGGAACTTACCCAGCCGCCGGATTACGATGCCCTGCTGGAATCACTGAGGTCGATGGCCGGCTGATCGGCCGGGCTGAGAATCGTACG
>JAKJFK010000125.1 GCA_022704925.1 candidate division TA06 bacterium
CCCCGCCGTTCCATCAACTGCGCGTGGGTTCCCTCCTCGGCGATCCGACCCTTCTCCATCACGATGATCCAGTCGCTCTTCTGCAGGGTCGCCAGCCGGTGGGCGATGATCAGGCAGGTGCGGCCGGCCATTACCTTCTCGAGCGCCTCCTGGACCAGCCGCTCCGATTCCGAATCCAGGTTGCTGGTTGCCTCGTCCAGGACCAGCACCGGTGAACCGGCCAGCAGGGCCCGGGCCAGCGCCAGCCGCTGCTTTTCACCGCCGGAGAGGGTTGCCCCGCGTTCGCCGATCACCGTCTGGTAGCCTTCCGGAAGTTCCGAGATCACCCCGTCGAGGTTGGCCGTCCGGGCCGCCGCCTTGATTTCATCCGGGCCGGCTTCCGGCCGGCCGTAGGCGATGTTGGCCGCCACCGTGTCGTTGAAGAGGAGCGGTTCCTGGGTGACCAGCCCGAAGAGGCGGCGGTAACTGGAGAGGGTGAATTCCGTGACCGGACGGCCGTCCAGCCGGATCTCCCCCGACTGGGGCCGGTAAAAACGCAGCAGCAGGTTGATCAGGGTGGTCTTGCCCACCCCGCTTTCGCCCACCAGTCCCAGGCGCATTCCCTTCTTCAGGCGGAAGGAGAGGCGGTCGAGCACCGGTTTCTTGCCGAAGGCGAAGCTGACCGATTCGAAGTCGAGTTCCGATTCGAGGCCGGCCGCGGTTTCGGAGCCGCTCTCCTCCTCGACCTTCTCCTCGAGTACCGCGAAGAGGCGCGGGAAGACCGCGCTGGCCTGCTGGAGGCTGGCCAGGGTGTTGATGGCCGTTTTCAGGGGCGCGAACATTGCCAGCAACCCGGCCAGGAAGGCCATGAAGAGGCCGGTGCTCATCGTCCCGGCGGCGACCTCCCGGGCGCCGAAGTAAATCAGGGCCGCCCCGGCCAGCATCGAGACCAGCTCGGTGATCTGGGTGAGGGCGGCCAGGCGCCGGGCGCTCTTGAGCGAAACGCGGTAGAAGCGGAAGTTCTCCCTCTCGAAGCGCACCTCGACCCGCGGCTGGGCATTGAAGGCCTTGACGACCGGCAGGTTGGTCAGGCTCTCCTGGATGAGGCTGTTGAGGTTGGCCAGCGACTCCTGGCTGTCCCGGCTCAGCTTGCGGATCCGCTGTCCGAAACGCAGGGTCGGCCAGGCAAAGGCGGGCAGGATCAGTAGCGAGAGAAGCGTCAGGCGCCAGTGGATGAAGAGAATGACAAAGAAGTAGGCGGCGGTCAGGATGAAGTTGAAGACCAGTTTCGGCAGGTTGGTGCCGAAGGCGGTCTGGAGCAGGTAGATGTCATAGGTGAAGTGGGAGAGACGCTCGCCCAGCCGCTTGCGCTGGTTGAGTTCCAGGGGGGAGTTGAGATAGCGGCCGAAGACCTCCCGGCGCAGCTGGGCCACTATTTTCAAGGCGAATTTCCCGTTCAGGTACTGCTGGAAGTAGCCGATGACCGCCTTGACCAGGAAGGCGGCGGTCAGGATGGCCAGGATGCGGCTGAGAAGCAGCAGCGGCGGCATCCGGTTGACGACCCCGGCCAGTTGTTCCAGGCCGGGGCGCAGGCCGGCCGGCAGGCTGGCGGGAAGGTGGAGAGTACCGTGGTTGAAGACGACATCCAGGATGGGGCCGATGGCGGTGATCGAGATGCCGGCCAGGGCCGAGTTGACGATCATCAGTATCACCGTGGCCGTCATCATCCGCCAGGGAATCCGGATGTAGCGATTGAGACGGAAGACGTTCTTTCGGAAACTTTTCATGCCAGTTCCAGTATGCGCCTGGCCGCCCGCCGGGCCGCTCCCGGTTCGCCGAGGGATTCGCGCACCTTGAGAAATTGACGTTTCATCTCCTCCCGGCGCGCCGGGTCCCCGAGCAGGGCCAGCGTCTCCGGCAGGATAAGTTCGGGCCGGCAGCGGCCCTGGAGAAACTCCGGCGCCACCGTCCGGCCGGCCAAGATGTTGGTGATGCCGGCCTGGCGCACCCGTAGCATCGGCCGCAGCATCCAGTAGGTCGGCGCCGCCAGCCGGTAAAGAAGGATGAAGGGTACGCCCAGCAGGGTCAGTTCCAGGGTCACGCTTCCGGAGGCGGCCAGCGCCAGGTCGGCGGCGGCGAAGACCGAATATTTGTCGCCTTCGGGGAGCACCCGGATTCCGGCCGGCGGCCGCCAGCCGTCCAGCAGGCCGGGCCGGGCCGGGTAGAGCACCGTTTGCAGGTCAATCTTTTCCCGGGCGGCGGCCGCCGTCGCCGCCAGCACCGGCAGCAGGCGCCGCACCTCCGATTCCCGGCTGCCGGGCAGGAGCAGGAGCAGCGGCCGGTCCGGGTCCAGCCCGAGGCGGCGGCGGGTCTCCGCCGCCGGCCGGTCAGCCCGGACCTCGTCCAGGAAGGGGTGGCCGACGAAGCGGACCGGCACGCCGGCCCGCCGGTAAATCTCGGTTTCGAAGGGAAAAATGACCAGCACTTCGCGGCAGAGCCGGGCGATTTCCCGCACCCGGCCCGCCCCCCAGGCCCAGACCTGCGGGCTGATGTAATAAACGAACCGGCCGCCGTTCCCGGCTAGGCGCCGGGCCAGCCGGATGTTAAAGCTGGGCGAATCGACCAGCACCGTAAGGTCGGGCTTTTCCCGCCGTCCGGCGGCCGCGGCCCGATCCAGAAAATCGCGCCAGGCCGGCAGGCTCCGGACGACCTCAAAGAATCCGACCACCGCCTTTTCGGCCGGCCGGGCCGCCAATTTGACGCCGGCCGCCTCCATCAGCGGCCCGCCCACTCCGCAGAGATTGAGGCCGGGCGCGGCCTCCTTGAGGGCGGCGGCCAGCCGGCTGGCGTGAAAGTCGCCGGAGTGGTCGGCGGTTGAAATGAATATCTTCATCGGCCTCGCAGGGGCGGTCTTCTTCCGTCGCCCGGTCTTTTCCCGGAAGCGGTCAGCGCGCGGGGCCGGCCTCTTTCTTGAGGGCCAGGAAGCGGAGCCGGGCTGAGAGGGAGAGGCCGTCCCGGCTTCGTTCGAGCGCCAGCCGGTCCAGGTAGAAACCGTCCTCCCGCTGGAGCGCCTCGGCCAGGCGCACGGCCTCCTCGGTGTTGAGTCCTTCCAGGCGAAGGTCGAATCCCTCGGCCTGCAGGCCGCCGGTGAGTTCGCGGTAGACCGGTACCGCCGATTTGAGTTTTTCGGAGATGTTGAGCTGCCGGGCGGTCTGCTGGGCTACGGTGAGCAGGCCGGTGGCCCCGTCCGGGCGCAGTGCCCCTTTCAGACCGGAGCTGGACCGCTGGTAACGGGCATTGATCTCGAGCAGGTTGTCCAGGGAGTGCTGGGCGGCGGCCCGTTCCCGCTCCAGCCGCCGGGCCTCGCGCCAGTTGGGCGCGGCCACCAGGCCGACGGCCAGAATGTAGGCCAGCACCATGCCCAGGACCGGCACCCGCCTGTCTATTTTGGCCATGATCTTACCGTTACCGGCCCGGGCCGGCCTCCTTGAGTCCCAGGGTGAGCGGAAAACGAACCAGTCCCTTATCCACCTTCAGTTCGCCCAGGACCGGGTTGACGAAATCGCCGGAACGGGTCAGCGCCTTGACCAGCCGGTCCAGCTGGCCGGCCTCCGGCAAGGCGGCGTTGACGAGTACCCGGGTCCGGTCTATCTCCAGGTATTCGAGCGTCAGGGGCAGGTTTTCCGGGACCGCGACGGTAAAGCGGTTGAAACTTTCAAGCGGCGACAGGTCCGAGCGCACCAGCCGGGCGGCCGTTTCGTCGGCCATCAGTTGCGAGAAGTTCGCGTCGGCGCCGGCGGCCAGCGTCTTCTGGCGGCGCAGCTCATTGTCCACCCTGCGGTAGTCGGCCTCGGCCCGGCGGCGGGCCTGGGTGGAGAAGATGGTCAGCGCGGCCAGCACCAGCAGGGCCGCTGTCATGGCCAGGCCGCCGGCCAGACGCCGGTCCCGGTTCTGGCCGCCACCGCCGGGCAGGAGCGGGAAGGCCCGCGTCCGGCCGGCCCGGTCCGGATCAAGCTCCCGGGCCGGGTTGAATTCGACGCTCTCCACCGTTTCCGGGAGGCGGGCCGATCGGAGCAGGAGTTCCCGTTCTTCCCGTAGGCGCTCTTCAAATTCGGCCGGGCCGGACCGGAAGCTCCGGCCCATCGCGAAGCGTCCCTTCTGGAAGAGGGCCAGCCGGTGGGAGCGGCCGCCCCGGATCAGGAGAATGACCTGGTCGCGGCCGGCGGCCTTCAGGGAAGCGAGCACCGGTTCCAGCGTAACGAAGCGGGGCCGCCCGGGTTGAAGTGCCGCGGCTATTCTGCTCAAGTCCGCCTCGCGCGCCAGGAAGGCGGTCACCGGGAACGGGTCGTCCGGCGGCGCCAGGAAGCCGTAGCGATACTCCTCCAGGGAATCGGGCAGGACCGCGGCCAGTTCCTCGGGCAGGACCAGGGCCACCTGGCGCGCCTGCCGGAAGGGAAGGAAGACGGCCTTTTCCAGGACCAGTTCCGGGGCGAGAATGACCGTAACCCGCTCCCCCGGCCGCGCCTGGAATCCGTTCTTCAGCTCTTCCAGCAGCCGCTCCAGGCGGTCGGCCTCGAAGGAGACGGCGTCGCCGGCCTTTTGAAAGGGTCCGCCGCCGGCCCAGAGCCAGGCCCGGGTCTCCTCAAGGTAGAGGGTCGTCCGGCGGCTGAAGCCGCTGCCAGTAAAGAATCCGGCCACCTTTTTCATTGCGTTCGATTATGGCGTAAACGCTCTCCTGCCGCCCGGATTCGTCCCGGGCGGTCGATCGCACCGAGAAGACCGAGCTGCTGACGGTGAGCATTTTCTGTAATTGATTATAGAATTTTGGATCAATCTGGGCAAGTTTCAGGGCGTCGGCCGTCGATTCGTAGGGTCGGCCGTTGACCAGAAAATCGATCGGCAGGGATTCATCCTTGCCGAACATGGACTCAAGCACTTCCGCCGGCGCGGTGTTGAGGTTCAGCCGTTTCGAGAAGACGGTCAGGTACGGAAAGACCTTTTCGGTGATATCCGGACGGAATCCCTTGACCAGGGCCAGTTCGCCCAGGTTGTCCGGCAGCCCGTTGCGCGCCTGGTAGCCGTTGACGGCGTAATAATCCTTTTCGGCGCCGAAGGAACGCGGATCGTCATCGCCGTCAATCCAGTCGGCCAGCGAGTCGACGGCCTCCTTGGCCCAGTTGGGTGTCAGTCCCAGCCGCTTCAGAAGCGTTTCGAAGGCCTCCAGGCCGACCTCGCTCAGCTTGATTCCGGTATCGGTCCGGCCGCTTTCGGCCGGCGCCGTACCGACGGCCGGCTTGGCGGCGGGC